>CAYQNR010000069.1:0-16033 GCA_964418945.1 uncultured Desulfobacteraceae bacterium | reverse complement strand
TAATCTTTTACTTCTTTACGTATTCATTAACCGGATGAAACAAAAAGAAGACCCGTTGTCTTGATTATGAGCCGGAAGAACGGCCGTTAACCCACAGCCGGGAATAGGCATATTTGTGCGGATGAATGCTATAAACCTTATTTTGTTTAATCAAGTTAAAATTTATAAAGATGTCTTTACTATGCCTATTTTTCTTTTCCCCACAACCTTACAGCCCCCGTGGTTCCTTGTCGGTAGTTAGTCGTTTATGTTGACATACACAATCAGAATATATTATTTATTCTTGTATTCCTTCTCTATTAAGCTCATTCTTATTACAGGAGATTTAGCATGCCCAGTTATGATTTCAGATGTGAAAAGTGCAAAAAGAAATTTTCCCTCCAGTTGAGTATCGCGGAATATGAAACAAAGAAAATCAGATGCCCCAAATGTAAAAGTACCAGGGTCAAACAGGAGATTGTCCCTTTTCAGACCATTACTTCCAGTAAGAGCTGATAGGATGTAAGACATGGAATGCCCCTATTGCCGTCAGGAGATCCCTGCCAAGAAATGCCCGCACTGTGGAAGTGATATCCCTTTGGAAAGCCGTTACTGTATGATCTGTGGCGGCAAGATCGAAGATAGTATTGAAGAGTTATCAGGAAAGGATAACGGTTTTGATCTGGAAAATAGGATCCTCTGTCCGGACGGCAACTGTACCGGCATTATTATCAATGGCAGATGCACAGAGTGTGGAAGGCCTTACAAGAAAAGAGAATAGTCAAAAAACATGTATGAACTAAAAACAATTACCCAGTTCGGAGCGGCTCACCAGTTAAAAAATACCGGAGGAAAATGCGAACACCTTCACGGCCATAACTGGAAGGTAGAAACCAGCGTAAAAGGTAATGTACTGGATGATAACGGTCTCCTTGTCGATTTCAAGGATATTAAAGAGGCCGTGGAGAAGATCGTGGAAGGGCTGGATCATACATTCCTGAATGACCTTGAATATTTTAAAAAAAGGAATCCGACGTCCGAGAACATCGCCCGTTACATCTATGACAGACTGGCCAAGACCCTGAATACCGGGAACATAAAAGTCAGCGAGGTAACCGTGTGGGAATCAGATTCAGCCTGCGCCACATATACAACCTCCTGATCAGGAGAGGAATGTCCTCTTATTATGAATGTAATAGCCTTTATCCCGTCCAGATATAACTCCACACGTTTTCCGGGAAAACCCCTGGCGCCCATAGCCGGAGAACCCATGATCCGCCATGTATACCGATGCGCCGCGTCATGTACTGATATCTTCAAGGTATACGTGACCACTGATGATGAAAGGATATTCCAGTACGTTGAGGATTTCGGAGGCAATGCCGTTATGACTGGCGCAAAAAACCCTTCCGGCACGGACCGCATAGCCGAGGCAGTTAAAAAGATGGATCTGGAGGAAGACGATATTATAGTGAACATCCAGGGGGATCAGCCGGTTTTTGAGCCTCACCTGATTTCGGACATGATCGCCCCCCTTATCACAGATAACAATATTCCCATGAGCACATTAAAATACAGGATAACGGGCAAGGATGAGATTGAAAACACTAATATTGTCAAAGTGGTCACAGATAATGAGGGCTTTGCCCTCTATTTTTCCAGGTATCCCATCCCTTTTTTCAGAGATGGAGAGGGATCAGGGCCATATTACAAACACCTGGGATTCTATGCCTATCGCAAGGATTTTCTGATAAAGTTCGGTGGCCTGCCTATGGGGGTTCTGGAGGCCGCTGAAAAGCTCGAACAGCTAAGGGCCCTTGAACACGGTTTTAAGATCAAGGTGGTGGAAAGCGCCTCTGATTCCCTGGAAGTGGATACTCCCGGAGATATAATCAAAGTTGAACAGAAGATAAGTCGGTCTCAGAAATGAAGCATAAAAGAGTCTGGAGGTTAACTCCTCCCTCCCCTAAATCATCTCAACTGGCCCTTGAAGCAGGCATTACTCCATTAAAGGCACAACTGCTTTTAAACCGCGGGATCCAGGATTCCGGTTCCGCGGCGTCCTTTTTCTCGCCCAGGCTGTCCGACCTGATGGATCCCATGCTCCTGAAAGACATGGACCTTGCGGTTGAGCTGATTATGGAGGCCATAAAGAGCCGTGAACAGATTGCCGTCTACGGGGACTATGATGCGGACGGTATTACCGCCACGGCCCTGCTGTTGAATTTTTTCTCTGAACTCGATGTACCCCTGTCCTGGTATATCCCTAACAGGCTTAAAGAAGGGTACAGCCTCAATCCCATAGCCATTAAAAAATTAAAACAAGATGGGATCCGGCTTATCATCACTGTGGATTGCGGGATCTCCAACAGAAAGGAGATCGAGCTGGCCAAACAGCTGGGAGTAAAGATGGTGGTCACTGACCATCACCAGATACCTGAGGACTTTGATCCCGTATGCCCGGTGATTAATCCTAACCGGGATGATTCCCTGTTCCCTTTCAAAGACCTGGCGGGAGTGGGGGTGGCTTTTTTTCTGGTGATCGCATTAAGGGCCCGCCTCAGGGACATGGGGTGGTTTAAAGATCACCCTGAGCCTGACCTGAAAAGATATCTTGATATTGTGGCCCTGGGGACCGTGGCGGATATGGTGCCCCTGATAAACCAGAACAGGATTCTTGTGCAATCAGGCCTCCAGGTTATGAGGAATTCCCCTTGGCCGGGCTTAAAAGCCGTTAAGGATGTATCCGGCGTGGACTCCCACAGGATCTCTTCCCATGATCTGGCCTTTAAGCTCGCCCCCAGGTTTAACGCGCCCGGAAGACTGGGAGACTCCGCGACTGGATTAACGAATCTCACCACCATGAATGAACCCATTGCCATAGAGACCGCCGGCCGGCTTAACAGTATGAACATCCTTCGTCAAAGGATCGAGGCTGATATCCTGAAGGAGATAGAAGAGTCCATAATAAAGAAATCAGATTTTAAAGACAGAATGACCATCGTCCTGGCTAAAAAAGGCTGGCATGAGGGCGTGCTGGGGATAGTAGCTTCAAGGTTGCTGGACAGGTATCATCGGCCCACCCTGGTCCTCACAATCCGGGAAGACATGGCCGTTGGATCGGGAAGAAGCATTGACGGCTTTAACCTCCATCGCTCCATGACAAGGCTGGAACAACTGTTCGAAAGATTCGGCGGACATTATCATGCCGCCGGCTGCACCCTTAAAGCGGCCAATATCCAGGCCCTGGCCGAGGGACTGGAAGGAATAGCCAGGAAAGAAATCAAAGAAGATGACCTTGTCCCCGCCATTGATATAGACGCGGAGGTCCCGATCCAAGAACTGACCTTCGATACGGTGAAAGATTTAAGGTCTCTGGAGCCCTTTGGCAAAGGCAACCCGGAACCGTTTTTTTATTCCGGCGACCTGGAGGTCCTGGACTCCCGTGTGGTTGGAGAAAAACACCTGAAACTCAGGGTTAGGCAGGGTAAAAGCCTTGTGGAGGCCATAGGATTCGGCCTCTCGGACATCCATCCCCTAGAAGGCAAAATGGTCAATATGGTCTTTACCCCGGAGATCGATGACTGGAACGGCTATAAAAAGATCCAGCTCCGGATCAATGAGCTGGAGTTATCGGGCGAAGCCACAAGGCTTGTGAGGATGAAATAGCCTTTTAGCCCTTCAAATGCAATCTCGCCCGGCACCTCCCTTACCTTCATTAATCAGATATCATTTGCAAATGAAAATGTGTAAATCTGAAGTACGGCCCCTATCATATGCTGCTGTGTGCGGGGAAACCTTATCATCAATCAACCCGTCCTCCGTAGCACTGCGGAGCGATCAGGGCGGGTCACATCTTAATTATTAATTATTAGGTGGAACCATGGAAGGCGGAGACAGGAAAATCCTTTAAAAAACGACTCCAATATTGAACATTGATATCTTGATTATCGTACCTAACCCACACTTCCATTTAACTATAGGGATTCCTATTACTCCTTTCTCTATATTTTATCGAATAATTAATAATTAAGATGTGACCCCATATTATCATTTCCCTTCATATCCCTTGAAATATTTCAAAAATTCGGAGTCTGTGGAAAGCAAAAGGGAGGTGTCCTTGCCGATACTCTCCTTGTATATATCAAGGGTTTTAAGAAAGGAATAGAAATCAGGGTCCTTGCCGTAAGCCGCGGCATAGATCAGGGTCGCTTCCGCGTCCGCCTTGCCCTTGATTTCTTCGGCCGTCCTGTAGGCCTCTGAGGTAATCCTTTTCATCTCCTTCTCCATATCGCCTTCTATCTTGCGGGCCTCCCCCTGCCCCTCAGAACGAAACTTCTCGGCGATCTGGTTACGCTCTGCGATCATCCTCTGGTATACCGATCTCTGGACCTCTTCCACGTAATTCAATCTCTTGATCTTGACATCCACCAGTTCAATGCCGAATTTATCCAGCTTGGGCTGGGCCTGTTCCATTATACCTGATACTATATTTTCCCTCCCTGTGGTGATATTGGCAAGGGTGGCATCTTGTCTGACTTCATCAATCCCTTCCTCATAGGTATCCAGTTCCCTGTTGGTTTTTCTGACCGTCTCTATCAGGTTATAGGAGGTGATGAAATTGCGCACCGCGGAATCTATGATATCATCCAGGCGGCCGAAGGCGCCGGAGACATTATTCACGGTCTGGAAAAATTTCAGGGGATCCACGATCTTCCACCGAGCGAATGTGTCCACCCAGATAAAGGTCTTGTCCAGGGTGGGGATCTGGCCGGGCTGGCCGTCCCATTCCAGGAGGTTCTTGGGGAAATAATTCGCCTGCTGGATCAGGGGGATCTTGAACCTCAGCCCCGGATCTATCTTGGCGTCACCCACGGCCTCCCCGAACTGGGTGATAATTACCTGTTCGGTCTCATCCACCACATAGGCGGAGCTGAAAAAGGCTATCAAGAGTATTATTATCAGTATAATAATGGTTCTGAATTTCATTTTTCTCCTCCCGTGGTCCGGCCCAGATTAAGCAGGGGAAGCAGGTTTTTCTGTTCGTTATCCACGATATATTTATCTCCCAGTTTGGGGAATACCTCGCTCAAGGCCTCGAGGTATAGCCGCCTTCGAGTCACATCTTTAGCCTTTGAATACTCCTCATACAGGGCCAGGTACCGTGACGCGTCACCCTCTGACCTGTTGACCCTATCCAGGGCATACCCTTCGGCCTCTTTGATGGTCTTTTCAGCCTGGCCCATGGCCTGGGGAATGATCTTGTTATATTCCTCCCGCGCCTGATAGATCATCCTTTCCTTCTCTTGACTTGCCTGATTCACTTCATTCCATGAGGGCTGAACCGGCTCAGGCACGGTTGTGGTCTTCATTTCTATAGTGGTCACGCCAATGCCCGCGCCGGCTTCATCCAGTTCCTTCTGCAGCAAGACCTGGGCCTCGTTGGCAATCTCTTCCCTCTTGTTTATTACTTCATTAATGCTCCTGTCTCCTACCACGAGTCTCATCGTAGCCTCGGACAGATCTCTTAAGGTGCCTGTAACATCCCTCACCTTGAAGAGGTAGTTATAGGAGTCTTCGATGCGGTATTGGACTATCCAGGGAACTACCCCAACATTCAGGTCGCCCGTCAGCATCAATGATTCCTCCTGATAGGCTGATTCTGAAGCATATCTGGTCTGCACCCCCGACCGGAGTGTCCTGAACCCGAATTCCTCCTTATACACATATCTTACCTTTACCTTGGTCTTCTTCTCTATGCCCGAGGGTAGTTTAAAGTGAAGGCCCGGCTGGGTGGTCCTTATGTATTTTCCGAATCTCTGGATAACGCCGACCTCATCCACGCCTACCGTATAGACCGTTGAATACCCCAGGATGAAAACAAGTATGAGGATGACAATAATCCACGAACCGCGGAACCTCCCCTTCATGTGTCGAATCTTTTCAAAGATGTCAGCCATTTTGGGCGGCGTACCGCCTTGTCTCCCTTGTCTCTGCTGCTGCAATTTATCCCAGTTCCAAGCCATAATGATCCCCTGTTTTAATTTTGATATTATTATGTTATTTTAAGGGCAGGTTGATATTTAGTCAAGGGATTACTGGAAAAAAGGAGGTTGCAGGGTTTTCCCCCAAGAGAGATGTCAGATAATAGAGACTCCTTTACACCTCTAAAAGAGGTTATCTCAAGCCTGCTCAATAGCCCTTCCTTACCTTTCAATCCTGCCGACGCCAGGATATGGGAGGTATGGGATGAGACGGTAGGCCCCGGAATTGCAGCACAGGCAAGACCCTCCTGGATAAGGAAGGGGTGTCTCAGGGTGAAGGTATCGGATTCGATCTGGCTGCAGGAGCTGGAGTTTGCGGAGGCGGCAATAATAGAAAAATTAAACCACAGACTAGGCAAAAACGCGGTAAAGAAGATCGAGTTCAGGCTTGGTAACGGATAGAGTAATCACCCTGTTCCAGGAGAGGGGGAAGGATCTTCAGCCCGCTCCTCCCCCCCAGAGCTGCCTCGATCATGGCGAGTTTGGCCTCCGATCCCATTTCCGGGTAGATGATTCTCATCCTTTTCGGTTCCAAACCGTGTTTTCTCATCCTTGACATGAGATCTACCAGCCGCTCTACAGGGTAAATCATGGCTAACCTGCCTTTTGCCCGCAGGATATGGCGGGAGGCATCAAGGATATCTTCCAGGGATGCCCGTATCTCGTGCCTGGCAATAGCCCTTTGCTGATCCGGATTTATTCGACCGCTCTCCTTTTTACGATAGGGAGGATTACACACAACTGCGTCCGCTGAGCCGGGGCGGAGTGGCGGCTGTCGAATATCGGCCCTTATCACGCCCATATAGCCTGAAAAACCGTTTATCATGGCATTACGACCGGACTGACCAGCAAGATACCCTTGAATCTCGAGGCCCACCGCATATCTTACAGACCTGGTCAACAGCAAAACAAGGGGAATTATCCCGCACCCCGTTCCCAGATCAACCACCGTATCACCCTTTTTTATCGTAACAAATTCTGATAGGAGAATCGCATCTATGGAAAACCGGTAGCCGGCTTTGGACTGTATCAGTCTCAGGCGGCCGTCCATAAAATCATCCACAGACTCATCAGGGAGCAGATCTATTTCACGGAATCTGGATTGTTTCATGGGGATCTATCTTGTTAAAGACCAGGCCCGTCAAGACCTTGGGATAGAAATAGGTCGATTTCCTGGGCATCATCAGGGAATGGTCGGCTACCTCTTTGACCTGCTCCACTCTCGTAGGATTAAGCATGAATGTCATGTCATATACTCCTGAATTAACCAGGGAGATGGAATCCTCTATGTTGCTGTTATAATGGAAAATCCCCTCATTATCCATGTCCTCTTTAGTAAAGCCCAGGCATTTCTGCAGTAGCAGTCTGGATAAAACGAGTGTGTCAAGTCTCCGGAGAGAGGGATGAAGATCCTTTCCCATATCATCCATCACCCCCGGCTTGAGGGAAAGAATATAGTCCCTGTCTCCCCCGTGGTAATGAAACCCTATTGCCGAAGTATGGAGGCCTTTCTCTTTCAGCACCTGTTTTACACCCCTGGAAGTATTATCCCCTCCTATCCCTGAAAGGGGAAACTCATCTATTTCAAACCACTGTCTCGTCCTTTCAAAAAAGATATCGCGCCGGAATTCCCTGGGGCTTTTAATCAGACGATGGGACGGCAGGATGGTAAGTCCTTTATTATCCATATGCGTAAGATACATCATGATATATTCATAGGACCTGTTTCCCTTTCCCCTGCCATATCTTGCCCTCATAATGTTTCGGAAACTCCTTGATGTTTCATAGCGATGATGACCATCCGCGATAAAGATAGATTTATCAGACATGGCATCGGTGATCTTCCTAGAGACACTCTGATCCCTTACAATCCACATTCTATGGCTGGTGCCGTCCCTAAAATCAAACGTCACCTGAGGCGTGGAGCTGCTAGCCTCTTTCAGATCATCCAATATCCCGGAATCTAGATCATCATAAAGGGCAAAGACCTGGCTTAGCTGGGTTCTGCAGACCCTCATCAATTTAAGGCGATCATCCCTGTGGGCGGAAAATGTTCTTTCATGGGGCAGGATGACACCCGAGTCCTCATCTTCTATACGCACAAGTGCAATAAATCCCCACCTGACCCTTAAACCACCTCCGTCTCCTATGTCATAGGAATGTGATGTAAGATATATTGAGGGATAATCGGCGCGAACCAGTATATCTTCCGACTCCCATCTCCTAAGATAATCAGCCGCACGGGTATAACGATTATCTAAATCAGAATCTCCCTTCTTTTTCCTCCCCAGGATCAATCTTATCACGTTGTTGGGATGTGTTCGGTAATATTCTTCCTGCTCTTTTTCGGATATAACGTCATAGGGGAAAGCCATAACCTTGGAAAGGTCACCTATCTTCCTGAAGTTGTATGTCAAACCCTTAAAAGGGGTGATCAATGCCATAAATCAGTACAAGACCTCCCTAATATTCCAGACTATGCCCAAAACATTCTCCCCCGACGCCTCAAAGAAGCTTCCTACCAAAACATCTAGATGGTGGATCAGGGTCAAGCAAATTTGATTGTCTTGACCGTGTTTGAATGCTCTAATAATATTAAATTACAGAGTATATACACTGTAGACATTTAGGCTGTAAGTAAGTACTATTCTGGAAACTGAGAAGGTTTTAGGCGCTCCGCTCGGATCAATACTCAAAGAATAGCAGCCTTTAGCCTGCAACCTTGACATATGGATACAACACATAACATAGATACTAATAGTTCATATAGCAATCATTATCAACCCGATATCATTATAAAAGGGGGCACCCTCATAACCATGGTGGATGGAGAGGCCCCTTTGTCCAACGCCAGTGTCCTTGTCAAGAAAGACAGCATCCTTGACATAACAACCAGCGATCATTACCCCTATCCGGAGAAAACGGAGGTAATAGACGCCGGAAACTGCGTTATAATGCCCGGGCTGGTCAACGCCCATTCCCATGCGGCCATGGCCATCTTCAGGGGCTACGCGGACGATCTTCCTCTAAAAAAGTGGCTCCAAGAAAGGATCTTTCCGGCCGAAGCTTTGCACCTCAATCCGGAAAACGTGTACTGGGGCAGTCTGTTGGGTTGTCTTGAGATGATTGCTTCCGGCACCACAAGCTTCATAGACGGGTACTTTTTCCAAGATGAGACGGTGAAGGCCGTCCATACATCGGGTATGCGGGCCCTTATAGCCCAGGGCGTTATTGACTATCCCGCACCCGGGGTGCCGGATCCCCATAAGAACCTGATTATGGGTAAAGAATATATAGAGAGATGGCTCAATTGGTCCGAACTTATAACCCCCGGTCTCTTCTGCCACAGCCCTATCACATGTTCGGCAGAAACCCTGAGAGCGGCCATGGACATATCCATGGATTATTCACTCCCCCTGCAGATCCACCTCTCGGAGACTCGGGAGGAAGTGAATGAAATCCTCAAAAACACAGGCAAAAGACCGGTGCAATATCTGAAGGGTCTGGGCTTGCTGCAGGATAATCTCATCGCCGCCCATTCAATATACCTGGATGACGCTGAACTTAGACTCCTTTTACTGGGAAAGGTGCGTGTAGTCCATGTACCTGAAAGTAATATGAAATTGTCCTCGGGTGTTGCCAGGATCTCCGAAATGGTAAGTATGGGTATGAGAGTCGGGATCGGGACCGATAGCTGCGCCTCAAATAATAATCTGGATCTCTTCAAGGAAATGGACACAGCAGCGAAACTCGGGAAGGTCTTTACCCGCAACCCCGTGAACATGGACGCAGAAACCGTCTTGAGGATGGCCACATCCCATGGTGCTTACGTAATGGGTCTGGAAAATGGAATCGGTACCATTGAAAAAGGGAAAAAGGCGGATATTATAGTAGTGGATATGAACACCCCCCATCTGGTGCCGTTATATAACCCGTTATCCTCAATAGTCTATTCCGCTTGCGGGTCCGACGTAAAAGACGTAATTGTCAATGGAAAAATACTCATGAAAGGGAAAGAATTTCAAACCTTGGATCAGGAGGAAATAATGGAAAGGGTTAGGGCCATCAGTCTCAACATAAAGAGCTGATTTGACATTTAAGAGCGGAATCTGTATTAATTTAAAAACAGCCAAGCTACCGGGCAATGACCTATTTAAAGAGACTTCTAAAAATATCCTGAAAGGTTGTCTGACAAATGCAACACACTTCCAACAAGAAAGGGACATCCTGTTATCTTACAATAACAGCATTTGCAATTATCATTGGTCTTTTTATATGGCTCTTCACTATCATATTCGAAGGTGAGAAGCCGATTGCAAGCCTTCACCCCTTACCCGAGTTCCTGTCAAAGAAACAGACATTCATCCTGGACGTCAGCGACTCAAAGAGGGGCCTTAAAGAGCTGAAGGTCACATACAGCCAGGGAGGAAGAAAAGCCACCCTTTTCGAAAAAAGGTTCCCCTTTGAAGGGCTGTTGAATCGTGATGGCGTCCGTCATTTTCACCAGAAACTGGAGATTGATCCCTCTGAAGCACATCTGGTCCAGGGCCGGCTTGATATCGAGGTCCAGGTATGGGATTACTCCAGGAGGAGCGGCGGGGACGGAAACATGACCCTGATCCAGCACACAATGACTGTTGACACCATACCCCCGTCCCTCGGCCCCATCAGCCGCATGCACAATATCAACCTGGGCGGGGCCGGGCTTGTTATATACCGCACCTCTTCCGATACGGTGGAAAGCGGTGTTTATGTGGATGATCTTTTCTTCCCCGGTTTCGCTGCCCAGGAAGAATCCAAGGAGGGGATACACGTTGCCTATTTTGCCCTCCCTTTCAATTCCGGTCTGGACCCCTCCATTTACCTATGGGCCAAAGACAGGGCGGAAAACACAGCCACTTCCAACTTTTATTACCACGTAAGGAAAAAGACCTTCAGCAATGAGAGGATAAATATCAGTGACGCCTTTCTGAAAAGTGTTCTGCCTTATTTCTCCGATTATGGGTTTAGTCCTGAGGACAGCGACATAGAAAAATACATCAAGATTAATAATGAAGTAAGGAAAGAAAACGACGAATTCCTGTTCAAACTCATGGAAGAGACAGCATCAGAGAGGTGGTGGGAGGGTAAGTGGTTGACCCTTAAGAATGCGGCAAGCATGGCCAGATTCGCGGACCACCGCACCTATTACTATCAGGGTGAAAAGATCGATGAGCAGTATCACATGGGCATTGATCTGGCCTCACTGGCAAACTCCCCTATTGAGGCCGGCAACAGCGGTAAGGTCATTTTTGCCGGGAAGCTCGGCATTTACGGACTTTCAGTGCTTATAGATCATGGTCAGGGACTAGCATCCCTATATGGGCATATGAGCAATATGCTGGTCACAGCCGGTGATATGGTAAAAAAGGGGGATATTATCGGAAACACCGGCCAAACCGGACTTGCAGGTGGCGATCACCTCCATTTCAGCATACTGGTTCACAGCGTGTCTGTTAACCCCTTGGAATGGATAGATAATAACTGGATAGAGGACAATATTACAAATAAACTGGAACTTATCGAGCAACAGGAATAATCCCGTTTCATCCGATTAATGGGTACGTAAACAAGAAAAAGATTAAACCTTATCCGCCTTCGCAGAAGGCCACGTGCTTGCCCGTGGTTAAATGCGCAAATGACCGCTTGCTACGGCGCGATATCGCCCCCACTTTAGGCGGATAACCGCGTCGTAGCCGGAGGCGCCTGTCCTCCGCAGTAGCCTGTCCATCCTCCGTAGCAGGCCACTGCGGAGGACGGGCTACGGAGGATGGAAAGACGGGTATTTTAATGGGACCACGGGTTTACCTGTGGGGCTCCATTGTAAGTACCTTAATAGCCCATGTGGCTCTCTTTTAAGGGACGAAAACATCAACAGCATACTAACTACGTAAGGTGCCACCCAGGCGGGCGGAATACTTATGAGATAACAGAAAATTCTCGAGTCCGGCCAAGTCTGGAAAAGGTTACCCGCCCGCCTCGTCTTGTTTTGTGCAGGTTCATTGCACATAAACGAGTTCGCCGCTTAAAAGAGAACCCCATGGGCCATATAGCGCAAGATATTCAGATATCATTAACTAGCGTACTAACGTACTCATTAACCGCTTAAAAATATCAAGACTCATCCGCAGTCAAGATGTAATCTTTGTCGCATTCTGTGGGATTTGTCTCTGGATGGAGATCCATGAGGAAGTTTCAGCCCGCCTTGGACAGCCTTACGGCGCAAACCTTATATTCAGGTATCTTGGCGATAGGGTCAAGGGCCGAAATGGTCAGCATATTGGCCGCGGAATCGGCATAATGGAAAGGGATAAATATGGTTCCTTTAACAGCCATATCGGATATCCTGGCCCGGGCCTCAATCTCTCCTCGCCTTGAAGAGACCTTGAGGAGGTCGCCATCTTTGAAGTTATGTGTTTCGGCGTCCTGCCTGGAAATCTCCACAAAGTTATGGGGAGCTAATTCATTGAGTCCCTCGGATTTCATGGACATTGTCCCTGTGTGAAATTGATAGAGGACGCGTCCGGTAGTGAGATATATGGGATAGTCGTTATCCGTGACCTCGGCCGGGGGGATATAATCAATGGCATGGAACTGTCCCAGACCGCAGGCAAAACTGTCCATATGCAGACACGGAGTGCCCGGATGATCCGGTGACGGGCAAGGCCAGTGGATGCCTTCATGTTCGATGCGGCTGTAATTAATTCCGCAATAGGAAGGCGTTACCTCGGCTATTTCGGCCATGATAGACTCCGCATCTTTGTAAGGCATCTCATAGCCTATTCTGGTCGCCAGGTCGCAGATGATTTGCCAGTCCTGCTTTGAGTCACCAGGCGTATCCAGGGCCTTGCGCACTCGTTGAACCTTTCTCTCCGTGTTGACAAAGGTGCCGTCCTTTTCGGCAAATGATGCGGACGGAAGCACTACGTCGGCCAGTTGCGCGGTCTCGGTCATGAATATATCCTGTACCACCAAGAATTCCAGTTTCTCAATGCCTTTCCTGGCGTGATTCAGGTCAGGATCGGAGATCATGGGGTTTTCACCGATGATATAGAGGGCCTTTATTTCGCCATTATGGGCCTTTTCCATCATCTGTGTGGCGGTAAGCCCCGCATTGGGTGGGAGACCTTCCACACCCCATGCCTTTTCCATCTTTTGCCTGACCGCCGGGTCGCTGACCTGCTGATATCCGGTGTACACATTGGGCAGACCGCCCATATCGCATGCCCCCTGGACATTGTTCTGGCCCCGGAGCGGATTCACCCCACCTCCTTCGATACCCACGTTTCCGCAGAGCATGGCCAGATTTGCCAGGGACTTGACATTATCCGTGCCGGTTGTGTGCTGTGTGATACCCATAGCGTAAAGAATAGACGCAGCCGGTGCCCGCGCGAAGACACGTGCCGCCTCAATGATATCTGTTCGCGGGATCCCGGTGATGCCTTCCACATATTCCGGGGTATATTTTTCGACAGTCTTTTTCAATTCATCAAAACCGACTGTCCTGGTATTTACGTAATCTTCATCATAGAGATCTTCTTTAATAATGACATGCATCATCCCGTTTATCCAGGCTACATCCGTACCCAGGTTTTGTCTTAGCCAGAGGGAGGCAAACCGGGTTATGGGGATCTTTCGGGGATCAACAACTATAAGCTTTTTCCCTTTGAAGTTCACCGCGCGCTTCACATAGGAGGAGAGTACCGGGTGATTCTCCGTGGTATTGGAGCCGGTGATCAGGATAACATCCGCCTTTTCGATATCGGAGATGGGATTCGTCATCGAGCCACTCCCGAAGGCTGCGGCCAGACCGGCCACAGTAGAGGAGTGTCAGAGGCGGGCGCAATGGTCCACGTTGTTGGTAGCGAGAACCGTCCTGGTAAATTTTTGTGCCAGATAGTTGTCCTCATTGGTAATCCGTGCGCTGCACAGGACACCGATGGAATCCGGTCCCGCCTCTTTTTTTATCCGGGACAGCCCTGAGGCGACACGATCAAGGGCCTCATCCCAGGTCGCTTCCCTGAATCTTCCGTTTTCTTTGATCATAGGGGATGTGAGTCTGGAGGGATCATTCACAAAAGCGTAGCCGAACCGCCCCTTGACGCAGAGACTACCGTAATTGGGACCCACATCTTCAACACCTGTAACCTTGACCAATTTGTTGTCTTTGACGTGGAGATATATCTGACAACCCACTCCGCAGTAACCACAGGTAGTTCGAACCTTTTTAGTTTCCGCGTCCTCACCTGTCCGATAAAAATCGTCCTTTGCCGTAAGCGCCCCCACGGGACACGCCTGGAGGCATTCGCCGCAAAACACGCAATCCGAGTCCTTGAGGGCACGATCGCCCTTTGTCACGATTTTTGACCTTGAACCCCTGTAACCAAAACTTATAGCATTATTGACCTGGATCTCATTGCATGCCTGAACACACCTGCCGCACAGGATGCAGCGAGACAAATCGCGGACAATAAAGGGATTAACATCCTCAATAGGTTGAGGAGATTCTGAGACAGGAAAACGGTTTATCTTTACACCATATTGAATGGCAAGTTCCTGCAGACGGCATTTACCGTAGGCGGGACACAATGCTTTGTGCTTCTCCGGTTCCATGGCCTTTAGCTGAAAATCGGTCCAGGAGTCCATTTCCAGTCCCTGAACGAGGCAGTTGTGACTTCCCGAAGAAAGCAACAGCTCCAGGTTGAGACGGCGGGATTCGAGAACCCTTTTTGAAGCGGTCTTTATGACCATATTAGGAGCGGCCGGTGTGGAGCAGGATGTTACCAGCGCCCTTGCCCCCTCTACTTCGACCAGGCATATACGGCAGGCGCCTGTGGGGGTTGCTCCCTTGAGATAACACAGGGTGGGTATATCTATTCCGTTCCTGCGGGCCACTTCAAGTATGGTTTCCCCCTGTTCAAAACGAAGCTCTTTACCGTCAATAACCAGGGTATTTTCAGAATTCATCTTTAGCCTCCGGACAGAAGTGTCATCGCCCTATTTGGGGGGAAGGATAGGGGAAAAGGCCCTTTGTGTCAAGAAAACATTCCGAAGGCCATTTGTCAAAATATTTGGATATATGTTATATAGCCGGAGGGTAATCAGGCGGTGGGGATTGCTATTTCAGGAAAAGCAGCCTGGCAGCACCACCGATGAGTTTAATATCTTGAGTGTCCTTTACTTCTCCCACTTTTCTTCCGCTGACATTAAATATGTCGCCATCGGAATTTACCGAGCCCAACACTGTGCCGGCCTGGTTCTGTATATCCCCGTCCGCGGTAACTTGACCTATAACGATCTTGCTGACGTTGAGTACAACGCCGTCGCTATTGACCGATCCGATAGTCCTGCCATATGAATTGGTCACGTGGCCCTCTTTATCAACAGAACCAACTACCCTGCCGTAAAGATTGTATATGTTGCCTTCAGATTCAGCAGGTTGGGTGTCCTTGATGTCTCGAGCAAATGCCCGGCTGGTTAAGTCACCCGTAAAAAACGGCCCTGAAAAGAAAAGCGTGGCTGTAACCAAAACATAGAGAGGCCATAGTGTCGGATATTTTCCCTTATCAGTCATGATCATTTCATTTCTCCATATTTAAGGTCCTTCGGGCCCTTTCTCCCAATCAGTTGGGAGACATACCATAATCTAAGGCTATATGATATTGATGTCAATAAAGCAATCCCCCTGATCCTCTGTCAAGGCGTCACCCCCGCCTTTATCCGCCTTCGCAGAAGACCACGTGCTTGCCCGTGGGGCTCCATCGCGACAGGCTAAAATTCCTTGTCCCTATTGATAAGGTAGAAATCAGTCCGTGGAATTGCTCTTGCTTCATGCTGCATGGTGATATAGAATATCACGATAGAAGACCAAAAGACCCGCACCTCCACTGCAACTGCGGAGGGGCCACAAATATCTGGTTCATCCGGCTAATGAGTACGGAAAGGACTTTATATAAATACTTGGTTTGGCC
>CAYQNR010000068.1:0-16090 GCA_964418945.1 uncultured Desulfobacteraceae bacterium | reverse complement strand
GACATGTCTCATGGCCGAGAGGCAACGTCGAAGGGCCCCCGAATCCTTGAATCCTTTGGTGTCCTCATCTAAAGGAGAAAGTCAGGAATCATCTCACCCCGCACCAGATCTTCATGCATTTCTCTCTTTCGTATTATATAATAGCGGTCGCCTTTGACCATCACCTCCGCCACACGGGGACGGGAATTATAGTTGGAAGACATGGTAAAGCCGTAGGCACCAGCGCTCATAACGGCGATCAGGTCTCCCGGACTTAAGGGATCAATCTCCCTGTCCTTTGCCAGGAAATCACCTGATTCGCAAATAGGACCCACAATATCCGCTCTGATCTTTCCCCCCCCGGTAGTCCTTACGGGCTGGATACGATGATATGATCCGTAGAGGCTGGGCCGTATAAGGTCATTCATCGCAGCATCCACTATGATAAATTTCTTTCCGCCGGTAAGCTTGGTGTACAGGACTCTTGTAACCAGTATCCCGGCATTACCCGTTATAACCCTTCCCGGTTCCAGGATGAGAGTCAGGCCGGTTTCTCCCAGTCCTTCTTTGATGGCCGCGGCATACTCATCAGGCAAGGGAGGCTTCTCCTCTTCGTACGTAATGCCCAGGCCGCCGCCAAGATCAAGATAATTCACTTGAATACCGTTATCCTCCAGCCTGTTCATAAGTTCCTTTAACCTTCCAAGTGCGTCAACAAAAGGGCTTACACTGGTAAGCTGGGACCCGATGTGACAGGATATGCCCTTTATTACCAGATTATCAAGTCTTGCCGCGATCCTGTACTGGTCGATGGATTTTTTGATATCTATCCCGAACTTATTCTCTTTCAGCCCCGTCGATATATAGGGATGGGTTAGGGGATCGATATCAGGGTTGACCCTTACGGCGACTCCGGCCTTCACGCCCAGGACCTTTGCGTGTTCATCCAGCCGGACCAGCTCCTGTTCGGACTCGGTGTTGAACATCAGGATACCGGAACTAAGTGCATAGTCCATATCCTCCGGGGTCTTTCCAACACCTGAATACACGATCTTATCAGGTGGAACACCGGACTTGAGGGAACGGTAGAGCTCACCCCCCGAAACAATATCCATACCGCTCCCTTGATTAGCAAAAAGTCTGAGAATCGCCAGGTTGGAGTTTGATTTCACGGAAAAACATATCAGATGGCTGATCCCCTGGAAGGGATCGTCAAAGGCCTTGAAATGTCTGTTAAGGGTGGCATAGGAATAGAGGTAAAAAGGGGTTTTCACCTCCTCCGCTATATCAGCAACTCCCGTCTCTTCACAATAAAGGTCATTATTTCTGTATTGAAAATGATGCATTATTATCCGCCGTCTTGTCCTCGGGCGTGGCACAAGCTGATTCCTTCAGTCCGCCCGGTTATGGGATAATAACAGAAGTCTCCCATTTGCCTTGGTATTGGCGGGGCCTTTTTCCCGCAGGCCCCGCACGAAAGTATTATAACCATTAGGAGCGAGATTATGGCCAGGATTTTTCTGATCAAGAGGCTACCTCCTCTTTCGCCTTCTCCAGGGCCTGTTTAACCATTTCGGGCGATGTAGCGCCGTGCTGTACCCGCCTGGCCAGGGCCGAGGCCGGTTCTAGCCAGTCAAAGACATCCTTTGTGATCTGGTCGGCGAATCCCTTCAACTCTTTCAGGGTTAATTCCTTTAAACCCTTTTCCTTGTCTATGGCAAAAAGCACTATCTCACCCACGATCTCATGGGCCTTTCTGAAGGTCATACCTTTTGTGACCAGGTAATCCGCCAGATCAGTGGCCATGAGATATCCCTTTTCACAGGCCCTCTTCATGTTCTTGGCATTAAAGGATATTTCCCGGAGAAGCATGGTCATAACTACCAGGCATTGTTCCACACTATCCGCAGTGTCGAAAAGGGACTCTTTATCTTCCTGCATATCCTTGTTATATGCCAGGGGCAGAGACTTCATTGTGGTCAGGAAAGCCATGAGGTTGCCGTAAACCCGGCCGGTTTTACCTCTTACAAGCTCCAGCACGTCGGGGTTTTTTTTCTGAGGCATAATGCTGCTTCCGGTGCAAAAGGCCTCAGGCAAATTTACCAAACCGAATTCCACGCTTGACCAAATGATCAATTCCTCACTAAGACGGCTCATATGCATCATAAGCACCGAAGAATTGAAGAGGTACTCCAGGACAAAATCCCGATCACTTACCGCATCGATACTGTTATCGGATATCGTGTCAAAGTCCAGTTCTTCTGCAACCATGCGGCGGTCTATATTAAAGGTGGTCCCCCCCAGGGCGGCACTGCCGAGGGGAAGGACATTGATCCTAACAGAGCTGTCAGCGAATCTTTGCCTGTCCCTTTTAAACATCTCAAAATAGGCAAGGAGATGATGGGTAAGAAGCACGGGCTGGGCGGGCTGAAGATGGGTATATCCCGGCATTATCAGATCGAAATTCTTTTCGCCAAGTTCCACAAAAACCTGCTGTATGCCCTTGATGAGGGAATCTGCCTTTTTTGAGGCCTCCCTTACATACATCCTGAAATCAAGAGCAACCTGATCGTTTCTGCTTCTCCCTGTATGGATCTTTTCTCCCAGCCTGCCGATTTTGTCCACGAGGGCGTTTTCAACAAGGGTGTGGATATCCTCGTTGTCTTCATCAAAGGCTGTCTCGCCCCTGTCCATCTCTCTCTTTATATCGGCCAAGCCGTCTGTAATGAGCAAGGCCTCCTCTTCGGAGATGATACCCTGTTTCGCCAGCATCCGGCAATGTGCTATGGATCCCTCGATATCCTGGGTATAGAGCCGCCGGTCATAACGTATCGAGGAATTAAAGGAGTCGACCACCTCGTTTATTCGCTCTCTGAAACGCCCTCCCCAGACCTTTTTAGTCATTTATCTTCTCCCCCATCAGTCTCGCGATTTTGAGACGCAGGGCGTTCAATCTTATGAAACCCCCCGCGTCCTTTTGATCATATACGTCTTCGCCTTCAAAGGTCGCGTAATCAGGGTCATACAGGGCATGAGAGGATTTCCTGCCGACAACCACGCAGTTTCCCTTGTATAGTTTCAGCCTGACAAGACCCGTGACGTTCCGCTGGCTCATATCGACAAGAGACTGGATCATCTCCTTTTCAGGAGAAAACCAGTATCCGTTATAAATAATCTCGGCATAACGGGGGACAAGGCTGTCCCGTATGTGCATCACCTCACGGTCCATGGTAATGGACTCCATGGCCTGATGGGCGATTCTTAAGATAGTACCGCCCGGTGTTTCATAAACGCCTCTTGACTTCATTCCCACGTATCGGTTTTCCACCAGGTCCACACGGCCGATACCGTTCTCACCCCCCA
The DNA here is from genome assembly GCA_964418945.1 of uncultured Desulfobacteraceae bacterium. Taxonomy (GTDB): domain Bacteria; phylum Desulfobacterota; class DSM-4660; order Desulfatiglandales; family HGW-15; genus CAYUYB01. The sequence continues at coordinate 12,748 of CAYQNR010000068.1, read as the reverse complement.
GTTTGTTCAGCCGGGTCAGAAGCCCGGCGGGAGAAATGGACTGTCCATCCACGGCTGTCGGAGATCCTTTTTCAAACTCTATCTCAACATAGGAGTCCCTGTCAGGCGCGTCTTCGGGAGAGACCGACATGATAAACATGTCCTCCTCGGGCTCTCTCCAGGGATCCTCCAGGATACCGCCCTCAAAACTCACATGTAACAGGTTGCGGTCGCTGGAATAAGGCATCTCCTTACTCACGGGAACCGGGATTTTCCTTGAAAGAGCGAAATCCATAAGGTCGCTTCTTCCCTTGAAATCCCATATCCTCCACGGTGCTATGATCTTAAGGAAAGGATCCAGGGCCATGTAGGCCATTTCAAATCTTACCTGGTCATTTCCTTTGCCCGTGGCACCGTGGCTTACGGCATCCGCGCCCAATCTTTTTGCCGCTTCCACCTGCTTCATAGCAATGAGAGGCCTGGCCAGGGAAGTGCCCAGGAGGTAGCCTGATTCGTACACAGCGTTCGCCCTCAGGGCGGGCCACACGAAATCCTTCACGAATTCCTCCTTGAGATCTTCTATGATTACATCGTCCGCCCCTGTCTCGAGGGCCTTTTTTTCTATCTCCTTTATCTCATCTCCCTGTCCCAGGTCCGCGGCATAGGCAACAACAGGACACCTATATGTCTCCTTCAACCAGGCGAGGATTACGGATGTATCCAGTCCGCCCGAATATGCCAGCACGATCTTTTTGATATCTTCATTCAAGATCTATCTCCCTACAAAAGGTTCGTTAATGTTCCAAACTTCGGATAGCAAAGTTACGAAAAAATAATCTATTAGCTCAATATTTATATCCGGTCGTGCTTCTTTCAAAAAGCATTAGGGCCTCTCGGGTAGGTTTTAGCTATTAGCTATCCCGAGTTCTATATTTGCCATATCTCTTGAACCAATGTATCGGCGTGACAATATCAATCCCTGAAGGTCACGGCTGTTCTTGGAAAGACGACATCTCCAAAAGAATTCCACCCAAAGTCTGCAGTGGTCTTATTTTCAAGGGTTTGCTCCACCAGAACCCCTGGCAGAATTTCCCGTTGCTACCAGGAAAAGGTCTGCCAAACCCTTGAAAATAAGAACACGTGCACTGAATGCCATAGATGTCGTCTTGAGAAGAGCAGCTCTGACCGGACATTAGCAATGCTATTATCCGGTCATGATACTTTTTTCAAGATGATATCTATATCATCCTCAGCAGGCGGTCAGATTTCAGGGGTTTAGGAAAAAAGAGATATCACCTCTCATGTCTTAGTCTAAATATTCCCCAATATATCGTCAAGGGCCTCCACCAGGAGGTCGATCTCTTCTTTGCCCACTATAAGGGGAGGGATAAAACGGAGCACCTTTTCCTGAGTGCAATTGATCAAGAATCCCTTTTCAATGCACGCGTTCACTATGGGGGCGCCCTCCCTATCAAGCTCCATGCCGATGATGAGTCCAAGGCCCCTGACTTCTTTAATAAAACTGTATTTGTCGTGAAGTCCTTCTAACCTTTCCTTGAAGTAAAGGCCCATATCCCTGCTGTTATTGATCCAACCGTCTTCCAGTAAAGATCGCAAAACCGCCTCGGCCACAGCAGTAACAAGGGGGGTCCCGCCGAAAGTGGTGGCGTGGCTTCCGGGTTTAAAGGTGCTGCTAAGCTCCTCTGTTGAGAGCATGGCACCTATGGGTAATCCGTTGCCAAGGGCCTTTGCGAGGGTCATTATATGTGGCGTGACACCGAAATGTTCGTGTGAGAACAGCCTCCCGGTACGGCCCATGCCTGACTGCACCTCGTCGAATATCAGTAGAAGACCCCTTTCATCACATATGTTCCTCACACCCTGAAGATAATCCTGTTGTGAACAAACCACGCCCCCTTCTCCCTGCACAGGCTCGATAATGACCGCGCAAACCTTATCATCCGCAGCCTTTTCAAGGCTTGATAGATCATTGAAGGGAACGAATTTAAAGCCTGTCAGCAGAGGGTCGTATCCTTCCCTTATCTTTTCCTGGCCTGTCGCGGAAAGGGTAGCGATTGTCCTTCCGTGAAACGAGCCTTCCATGGAGATTATCATATGCCTGTGGCGGTCGGATTTGTCACTGAAGAAACGTCTAGCGAGCTTAATGGCCGCTTCATTGGCTTCTGCTCCGCTGTTGCAGAAGAAAACTCTGTCCGCGAAGGAATTTTCCACAAGTAGCCTGGCCAGTCTTATCTGGGGTAATGTGTAATAAAAATTCGACACATGTACCAGGGTCTTTGATTGTTGCTCCAGGACCTTTGTTACAAGGGGAGAGCTGTGTCCGAGAGCGCACACGGCGATCCCCCCGACAAAATCAAGATATTCCTTGCCTGTCTCGTCCCATACGCGGCAGCCCTCTCCGCGAACCAATGTTAACGGGAAGCGGTTGTAGGTCTGAAACATGTATTTGTCCGCCTGAATTTGGCTATCTGTTTTTTGAATATCCATGTACTATATACCTTGTCGATCTTCATTGAGAATTCTAAGATACAATTAACAGTGATGGCCCAGGATTCAAGTATCGCATTCTTTTATTCGCCTTCGCCAGAATACCCTGCGGCTTGCCGCAGGGATGAATGGTCAGGTGAACCACTGCGAAGCTCGTAAGAGCGAAGCCGGGGAGGCTATGGCGGAATTCCGCTTGATACCCCACCGCTTGCGGCGGGGAGCTTCATTTTTTACTCGAACCCTTTGACAATATCTTTCAAAAAGCATCATGACCTGTTAGTTAGCTATCAGCCATTAGCTTTTAGTTATCAGCAAAGAGCAATGAGCAAAGGGGTAAGGATTAAGGGGGTATGGATTAAGGGATTAAGAAAGATACTCCGCTACCACATAATCCTTAATCCCTCTATTGCCTATGAGCTATCAGCTATGAGCTAATTTGCCCTTTGCTCCATGCACTTGAATCCCCGAATCCTTGAATCCTATCATATCGTCTTACCCTACTTTATTATCTCCGTTCCTACGCCCATCTTGGTAAATACCTCAAGCAGGAGCGCATGATCGTTGCGTCCGTCTATGACATGCGCCTTTTTTACCCCTCCCTTTATTGCTTCAGTACAGCAATTGATTTTGGGTATCATACCGGCTCTGATGGTGCCGTCCTCTATCAACCTCCCTACCTCTTTCACTTTCAGGGTGGATACAAGCTTGTTGTCTTTATCCAGGATACCCTCCGTGTCCGTGAGCAGGATCAGTTTACGCGCATGGAGGGAGGCGGCTATATATCCCGCCACCAGATCGGCGTTAATATTATAGGTCTCTCCTTTTTTACCGGCTCCCACAGGCGCTATAACTGGAATGAAATGGCTTTCTATCAGGCTCCTGAGGATCCTGTCATTGATTGATACTATTTCGCCTACCATGCCTATATCAATAATCTCCGGCGGACGATTATCCACACCCTTTTTAAGATACTTCATCTTTTTGGCGGTAAGGAGTGCCCCGTCTTTGCCGGAAAGACCTACCGCCTGTCCCCCGTTCTGATTAATAAGGGCAACAATCTCCTTGTTCACCTTGCCAACCAGCACCATCTCCACCACGTCCATGGTTTGTTTATCGGTAACACGCATACCGTCGACGAATTCAGACTCCATGGAAAGGGTTTTCAAGAAGTTGCCTATCTGGGGGCCGCCTCCATGCACGACAATAGGGTTTAGTCCCACGTATTTCATCAGGATGATATCCAAGGCGAAGCTCTTCTTAAGCTTCTCGTCAACCATGGCGTGTCCCCCGTACTTGACCACGAACGTCGCGTTGTTGAATTTCCGGATATAGGGGAGAGCCTCAATAAGTACATCCGCTGCACTGGGTACTTGATCTTTCATAATTATCTCTCTTTCACAGGATATATCTGCTCAAGGTTTGGTCTTCCAGGATATTCTCCAATTTTTCCTTAACGTATTGGCTGTTAATAACAACCTTTTCGTTCTTCATATCCGGGGCGTCAAATGATATCTCATCTAAGAGTTTCTCCATTACCGTGTGAAGACGCCTGGCACCTATATTCTCCGTGCCCTCATTCACCTTGGTGGATATTTGGGCTATCTCTCCTATCGCGGATTTTTCAAATACCAAATCCACTTCCTCGGTGGCAAGCAATGCCTTATACTGGGTTATAAGGGCGTTTCTGGGTTCCGTTAGAATCCGTACAAAGTCTTCCGCGGAAAGGGAATCAAGCGCAACCCTTATGGGGAACCTTCCCTGGAGTTCGGGTAGAAGATCGGATGGCTTGCTTAGGTTAAAGGCGCCAGCCGCAATAAACAGGATATGATCCGTCTTTACCATGCCGTACTTCGTAGTCACCGTGGAACCTTCCACGATGGGAAGGAGGTCCCTCTGCACACCTTCTCTGGAGACGTCCGGCCCGTATTTCCACGCGGAACCGGCGACCTTATCCAGTTCGTCCAGGAATATGATCCCGTTCTGTTCGGTGATACGGATAGCCGAAGCAGTAACCTTATCCATATCAATAAGCTTCTGGGATTCCTCCTGAAGGAGGATCTCACGTGCCTCGGGGATCTTTACTCTCCTTTTCTTTGTCTTCCCGGGGAAGATATTTCCAAACACCTCCTTTATGTTGAACTCCATCTCTTCCATGCCTGATCCCGAAAAGACCTCGATCATAGGGATATTCCTGTTGGAGGTCTCCAGTTCGACATAACGGCTATCCAGTCTGCCGTCCCTGAGCAGGCGTCGGAGTTTTTCCCTTGTGGAAGCACCTTCGGAGCGCTCCGTCTTTACCACTTCCAGGACCGTCTCCTTATCCGCTTCCTTGGTCTCGTGGGACTCTTTCTTTCTCTTAGGCAGGAGGAGATCAAGCAGCCTTTCCTCTGCCATTTCGCTGGCTTTTGCTTTTACCTTTTCCTGTTCCTCCTTTTTTGCCATATTAACTGCCAGTTCTGTTAGATCCCTGATCATGGACTCGACATCCCGGCCGACATATCCTACCTCAGTAAATTTCGTGGCCTCAACCTTTAAGAAAGGGGACTTGGCAAGTCTGGCCAGGCGCCTGGCAATCTCCGTCTTTCCAACCCCTGTCGGCCCGATCATGATTATATTCTTTGGGGCTATCTCATCCATAAGTTCAGGGGGGACCTGGCGTCGGCGCCATCTGTTTCTCAAAGCGTTGGCAACTGAACGCTTGGCCTGAGCTTGACCGATTATATACCTGTCAAGCTCAGCCACGATCTCCCGCGGCGTTAAGACTTCCATAAAACTGTTTCTCTCCTCATCCGGTTCCATCAATACCTCTATTATTTGATTTCATGAACTTGTATCTCATGATTTGTATATATACATATCGAGGCGGTGATGTTCATGGCTTCGCGGGCTATGGACGGGGCGTCCAGATCGGAATATTTCATCAACGCCCTAGCCGCGGCCACTGCATAGGCCCCGCCAGAACCTATCCCCGCCACATCTTCATCCGGCTCGATAATATCCCCGGTACCTGAGATTATGAATGTGTGTTCCTTGTCCATGGCAAGTAGCAGTGCTTCCAGCCGCCTGAGGATCTTATCCGTCCTCCAGTCCTTTGCCAGATCAAGTGCAGCCCTGGTAAGTTGGCCGTTGAATTTTTCCAGCTTCCCCTCCAGTTTCTCGAAAAGATTGAAGGCGTCTGCCGCGGATCCGGCAAAACCCACCAGGACCCTGTCTTTATACATAAATCGGACCTTTTGGGCGGTGTGCTTCATAATCGTTTCACCAAGACTTACCTGACCATCACCCGCCATCACCGCTTTTCCGTTCTTTCTTACGGCAAGGATGGTAGTGGCCCGGATTTCTTTCAAAGGATTTTTATCCATGTTGTATTTATCCTTTCCGTGTCATTTTGATAGATCTCAAAAGTGCTCGCTCATTAGGAAACTCGAACCCTCAATCCTGTTCCCACCTAAGCAGCATCTGCTCCAGAAGGGCTTCATGGAGATAAAGCTTATTCTCCGCCTGATCAAAGACGACGGAATTGGGACCCTCCAGGATCTCCGTCGTGATCTCTTCTCCTCTGTGGGCCGGGAGGCAGTGCATAACTACCACATCTGAATTACCAAGGCTGACCAGGTCTTTATCTACCCGGAATCCTTTGAAATCGGATATCCTTTTAGCCCTTTCAGCTTCCTGACCCATGCTGGTCCAGACGTCCGTGTTGATAACGTCGGCCCCCTCCGCAGCTGCCCTCGGATCATCCACTATACGGATATTGGAGGCCGTGCCTTCTATCAGCTCCGGGAGGGGTTGATAACCGGGAGGAGACGCGATCATAAGTTCAAAGCCCAGTATAGAGGCTGCGTTTATCCATGAGTTCGCCACATTATTCCCGTCCCCTATCCAGGCGACCTTGAGACCCTCCAGCTTGCCTTTCTTGTTCATGACCGTCATGAGATCGCTGAGCACCTGGCATGGGTGATAGAGGTCTGTCAGGGCGTTAATAACCGGGATATGGGACCACATTGCCATCTCCTCAATTAATTCCTGGGAATATGTCCTAATGGCCAGAATGTCGATATAACGGGAAAGGACGCGTGCGGTGTCCTTTATGCTTTCGTCCCTCGACATCTGGGTATCCCCCCTGCTCAAGAAAATGGTCTGTCCGCCCATCCTGAACATCGCCGCCTCAAAAGAAACCCTGGTCCTGGTTGAGGCCTTGTCAAACATCAACCCCAGAATACGGCCTTCAAGGGTCCTCTCGGGAGTACGCCCTTTTGCTTTAAGTTCCAGACCCCTGCGGATAAGGGACATGATATCCTCTTTGTCGAGATCTTGAATTGTCAAAAGGTCCTTCTTCATTTGGTTACTCCGGATTAATCAATCTCTATAGTGGTTCAGAATTTGGGGGTTCCCCCAAGTTAGCTATTAGCTTTTAGCCATTAGCTATTAGCTATTTTCTTATCCTCTGTTAGATTCTCTTGGCTCGCTCAGTCCCTGACCTCAGAGGTTACCTTTGAAAAATATAGCTAACTGAGGGTCACGCCTAATATTTCATCGCCTAGGGTGAGCCTTATCATAAACCTCCATAAGCCTGTCAATGCTCACATGGGTGTATCTCTGGGTGGTTGAAAGACTCTTGTGTCCCAGAAGTTCCTGTACCGATCGCAGATCAGCCCCTCCATCAAGCAGATGGGTAGCAAATGTATGCCTCAGAGAGTGTGGGGTAATATCAGCCGCCAACCCGCACTTTATTACATACTTCCTGATTACGGACCTGATGCTTCGGGTAGACAACCGCGCTCCCCTGTAGTTGATAAACAGGGGAGACCCGTTATCTCCGGAATTCCGGCCTCTTATCCTCAAGGATGAAACCGCTTCCAGGTAATCCTTGACAGATTCAAGTGCCTTCCGGCCTATAGGCACAACCCTTTCTTTATTACCTTTTCCCACGACCCTCACCAGGCGTTGCTCAAAATCAATATCAGATAGGCTTAAGCTGGCCAGTTCGGCCGCCCTAATACCGCACGAGTAAAGCACCTCGATTATGGCCCGGTCCCTTGCGCCGAGAGGTTTTTCACTGTCAGGACCTTCAAGAAGCCTGAACATGTCATCAACAGTGAGGTATCCGGGGATGAATTTGCCCAATTTCGGGGTCGAGATTTCGGCAGCAGGATTGGAGATGCCCGGAACAACCTTTTCCGCGAAATAGAAGAATGAACGGATAGCGGAAAGTTTACGGGCGATTGTACTCCTGTTGTATCTGCCATAAAGGGACCCCAGATATTGCCTTATATCCTTATAATCTATGTCTCCAACTTCAAGGAGGGCCTTATTTTCACCTTTTAAGCCCTTAATCTGGGTCAAAAAATCATAAAATCGGTTTACGTCCGTCCTGTAATTCCTCAGGGTATGCTTCGAATAACCCCTTTGAGACTTCAGGTAATCTAAAAATCTAGTAATGAGATCTACAATTCTCATAAGATAGCATATCCCCTTTTGGAGCCGGGCGTTCCTGTTATGCAGGCTATCCTAATAAGGATATTTAGACTAAATAAATAAAATAACATATCCATGGTAATTGGCAATTAAAAAATTATCCTAACCCCTTTTCTACACTTGACTTTGTTTAATCTGTTGATGTAATTTTTCATACTCTGAGGCCGTATTTCCAGACCCTGTTTTTCGATATCGAATACCGGGAAGTTCTACTACATGGGCGATTTTTTCACAACCGGCCCTACATACCACTCTGCGGCGGAAAGCGAGCGGGTTGCGGGGGCAATCAAAAAATAGGCCTTTAATCATATTACCTGAAAGGAATCATAATAGATGGAAAGAAAAACAGAACAAATTATAGATGTTGCTTTACTGGCCCATCTTGGTTCCGGGAAGACATCCCTGGCCGAGGCAATGCTTTTTAACGGTAAATCTACAAGCAGAATGGGAAAGGTGGATGACGGAACCTCTAATATGGATTTTGAACCGGAAGAGATAAAAAGGAAAACAACCGTCAGCACTTCCTTCCATCACTGCGACTGGAAAAAACATTACATAAATATTATTGACACACCCGGTGATGACAATTTTCTATCAGATACAAGATCCGCTATTCAGGCTGCTGATGGTGCGATCGTGGTAATAGACGCCACCTCGGGTGTAAAAGTGGGAACTGAAAAGGTATGGGGCTTTACGGTGGAACGAAATTTCCCCCGAATAATCTTTGTCAATAAGATGGACCGTGAAAGGGCAGATTTTTTCAAGGTCCTGGATGAACTCTCCAAGATAATAGGGGTGAAAACCACCCCGCTCTACCTCCCCATCGGGGCCGAGGACGATTTCCGTGGTATCGCGGACCTGATAAATATGAGGGCATATATTTTCAATAAAGACGGCTCAGGAAAATTCACGGATTCGGATATACCCGATGACCTCACGAATTCAGCGGGGGAGTGGCGGGATATGATTATAGAGAATATTGTGGAGGCCAATGATGATCTGATGGAAAAGTACCTGGAAGGTGAAGAGCTCAGCAATCAGGAAATAGAGGAAACCCTGTATAAGGGGATCAAATCAGGGTTGCTGGTGCCTGTGGTATGTGGTTCCGCGGCTCTTAATATGGGGGTACCACAACTGATGAACCTTATTGTCCAGGGTCTGCCCTCACCTGTAGAAAGAGGCACCTTTAAAGGGAAAAGTCCGGGGAGCGACGAGGTTATTGAGATAAGGCCCTCTGAAGAAGAGATTTGCTCCGCTTTGGTCATCAAAACACTGGCGGATCCGTTTGCCGGCAAACTGAGTATCTTGAAGCTAATTTCCGGGATCCTTGAGGCGGATTCGACCCTCTACAATGTCAATAAAAAGGCAAGGGAAAAATGCGGACAGATCCTCATTCTGGAAGGGAAGAAACAGCAACCCATGGAAAAGGCGGTTGCGGGTGATATTATCGCCTTGGCCAAGTTGAAGGAGACCATGACCGGGGATACACTATGCAAGGAGTCCCGTCCCGTGTTATATAAAGCGGTTGAGCCCCTTCCGGCGGTAATCTCATATGCGGTTGAAGCAAAGACTAAGGGCAGCGAGGACAAGGTTTTTTCCTCCCTGAGCAAATTGCTGGAGGAGGACCCCACTCTAAAGCTTACCAGGGACCAGGCCACTTCAGAAATAATACTCTCCGGAACCGGCCAGATACACCTGGAGACAACCTGTGAAAAGTTGAGCCGAAAATTCGGGGTAGAGGTCAATCTAAAACCGGTAAAGGTGCCTTATAGGGAGACCATAAAAAAGACGGTGAAAGGGGTTGTCTATCGTCATAAGAAACAGTCGGGTGGCCGCGGTCAGTTCGCGGAGGTACACTTTGATCTCTCCCCTTTGGATAGGGGGGCGGGCTTCGAGTTTGATGAGGCCCTTGTAGGCATGAATGTACCCCGTAATTTTGTGCCGGCAGTGGAGAAAGGACTGCAGGAAGCCCTTGCAACCGGTGTCCTGGCCGGGGATCCCTTGGTTGACCTTAAAGTGCGTTTCTATGACGGGAAATCCCATGAAGTGGATTCCTCGGAGATGGCCTTTAAGATCGCCGCCAGCATGTGTTTGAAAAAGGGAGTTCAGGAGGCAAATCCCATCCTTCTGGAGCCTATTATGAAAATGGAGGTTGTCTGTCCTGAAGAAAACATGGGTGATGTAATGGGTGACTTGAACAGCCGCCGGGGAAGGGTCCTGGGTATGGACAGCGAGGGAGGATATCAGGTAATCAAGGCCCAGGCCCCTATGTCCGAGGTGCTGAAATACGCACTTGACCTTAACGCCATAACAGCAGGCAGAGGGTCCTTCCGGATGGAGCATTCGCATTACGAAGAAGTCCCGGCCCAGTTGGCTGAAAAGATAATAGCTGCCACGAAGGCGGAGAAATAATAATTTCACAGGAGACCTCTCATGGACGAAGTTTTCAAGGCTGGGGTTCTGACCGTAAGTGACAAGGCCTCCCGTGGGGAGAGAAAAGACGAGAGCGGGGAGGCGGCGGCCGCGATGCTGGAAGACTGGGACTTCGTGCTGGTCAGAAAAGAGATTGTCCCGGACAGTACTCGGCAGATCGCCGATACCCTTATTGAATGGGCTGATAATAAAGGGCTTTCCCTTATTGTCACCTCCGGTGGGACAGGATTGAGTCCCACGGATGTCACACCCCGGGCCATGAAGGAGGTAATAGATTATGAAGTCCCGGGCATAGGGGAGGCCATGAGGGCCGCCAGCCTTCAAAAGACCGTCCATGCAATGCTTTCCAGGGCTATGGCCGGAGTAAGGGGAACCTGCCTGATCATAAACCTGCCGGGTAGCCCCAGCGGGGTTAGGGAAAACCTGTCCGTAATCCTCCCGGCATTGAAACACGGACTCTCAAAACTCGCAGGCGATACCACTGATTGTGCGTCATAGCGTAAGGCGTAAAACGTGAAGTGAAGGATTAGGGATTAAGGATTAAGGGTTAGGATTATGGTTAAAAGCTAAAAGCTAATTTCCGGTCACTCCTGTTCTTTTCAAGATACTACCTATTAGGCTCAGGGGAGAACATCTGGTTTCTGAATATGATTCATGTCACGGACAGCATCCTTATTGACGAAAAGGAGATCCGGGAGGATTTCATCTTAGCATCTGGACCGGGAGGCCAGAATGTCAACAAGGTGGCGACCGCCGTACAGCTCAGATTCGATGTTGGTAATTCTCCGTCATTGTCCCATGATGTAAAGGAACGACTGATCCGCCTGGGGGGTAAGAGGGTAAGCGGAGAGGGTATCCTGTTAATCAAAGCCGCCCGATTTCGCACTCAGGAAAGAAACCGCCAAGACGCACTAAACCGGCTGGTCAGATTGATTCAAAAGGCCGCCGAAATCCCGAAGACCCGGAGGAATACAAAACCCACCCTATTGTCCAGGAAACGCCGGGTGGAGGAAAAGCGCCTCCGTGGCGACATAAAACGTACCCGGAGGCCTGTTACTACCGAGGAACACTAACTAGCCTGGCCCGTCAGCCTGATATCCCCTGGGTGCTATCGGAAATATACTGGGCCACCATATCCCCTACCTCTTTTGTGCTGTATCCCATACGGCCCGCATCCATACTCTTTAGCCTGTTGGCGGTAGTATGTTTTACGGCCTTTTCAACAGCAGCGGCCGCTTCTTGTTCGCCCAGGGTCTCTAGCATCATGAAGACTGCACAAATAGCCGCCAGGGGATTGATAACGCCTTTTCCCGTATATTTGGGAGCAGAGCCCCCTATGGGCTCGAACATGCTCACACCCTCGGGGTTTATGTTACCACCTGCCGCCAGGCCCATACCCCCCTGTGTTACGGCACCTAGATCCGTAATGATATCGCCGAACATGTTGCCTGTCACAATTACGTCGAACCATTCCGGGTTTTTCACCATCCACATGCAAGCTGCATCCACGTGATAGTATTCACGGCGGACGTCGGGGAACTCTCTTTCACCCATCTCATGAAAGGCACGGTCCCATAGGTCATATATATAGGTTAGGACATTGGTCTTCCCGACGAGGGCCAGTGTGTTGTGCCCTCCCTTTCCCCTGGCCTTTTTGCCGTATCTACGCGTATACTCAAAGGCATATCTCAGACAACGATCAACCTGGTGCCTGTTGTATACAGCGGTTTGAACGGCAACTTCATGTGGGGTGCCCTTCATGGAAAAGCCGCCGATGCCGGTGTATTGATCACCGGTATTTTCACGGACCACACAATAGTCGATATCATCGGGCCCCTTGTTTTTGAGAGGAGTGCTTACTCCCGGATAAAGACGGACTGGACGTAGATTGATATACTGATCAAGTTCAAAACGGGTCTTGAGAAGTATCCCTTTCTCCAGTATGCCGGGGGCCACGTCAGGGTGTCCGATGGCGCCCAGCAAGATGGCGTTGAATCTTCTGAGTTCTTCAAGGCCGCTGTCGGGGAGTATCTCGCCGGTTCTTATATAACGCTCACCCCCGAAATCAAACTCTGTTGTTTCATATTTGAAACCGAACTTTTCAGAGGCCGTTTTTAAAACCTTAAGGGCCTCTGCAATCACCTCGGGGCCTGTACCGTCACCGGGTATAACTGCTATTCTATACATCTTAAGTATCCTTTCTTATCAGGTAGTACCGGTATTAATTCGGATCATCCGGCAAATGAGTACGCTTAATGATAAAATTATAGCAAGATTGGTGATGTTTGGCCCATAGGGCTCTCTTTGCAGCGGCGAAAAAATTACAAGCAAGATAATAGCATAAGGTGCC
>CAYQNR010000067.1:0-16667 GCA_964418945.1 uncultured Desulfobacteraceae bacterium | reverse complement strand
ACATCGTCCGTCGTATCTCATCCCAGTTATGTGATACGACTATCATCTCCTCGCTGTTGGTGGCGTTGCCGCACTCCCATAAAGGGGCATTGGAGAGGGAGAGCTTCTTGTTTTCGATCAGGTCTTGAGCGGACCTCTCCGCCGCTCTTTTGGCAAAGACAACGGCCTCAAGCAGGGAGTTGCTCGCCAGGCGGTTGGCGCCGTGAACACCCGTGCACGCCACCTCACCGATGGCGTAAAGGTTATTGATATCGGTCATGCCGTTTTCATCGGTCAAAAGGCCCCCGCACATATAATGGGCGGCGGGTACTACCGGTATGGGTTGCTTGGTAATATCGATATGGTATTTCAGGCAGTTTTCATATATGTAAGGAAAGTGGTCCTTTATGAAATCGGCCGGCCTGTGACTGATGTCCAGATACACGCATTCATCCCCGCTCTTTTTCAGCTCGAGGTCAATGGACCTGGCCACGATATCCCTGAAGGCCAGGTCCTTGAGAGGGTGGTACTTTTCCATAAAACGTTCTCCTCCCCTGTTTAAAAGCACTCCCCCTTCTCCCCTAACAGCCTCGGATATAAGGAAATTCTTTGCCAGGGGATGGTAAAGACACGTGGGGTGGAACTGGACGAACTCCAGATTGGCCGCCTTTGCCCCGGCCCTGTAACCTATCGCGATGCCGTCCCCCGTGGCGATATCCGGATTGCTCGTGTACAGATATATCTTCCCCACTCCGCCGGTTGCCAGCACCGTGACCCTCGACAGAAATGTTACAACCCCCCCCTTGCCCACATCAAGGGCATAGACGCCCCAGCACGACTCCTTGGTCTCGGAAGTAACCATGCCCCTCCTGATCAACCTGGATTTGGTAATAAGGTCTATCGCCATATAGTCTTCAAATATAGTGATGTTCTTATGCTCTTCCACCTTCTGGAGCAATGCCCTTTCCACCTCGGCGCCTGTGCGGTCTTTGGTATGCACTATGCGTCTCCTGGAATGGCCCCCCTCTATTCCCAGGTCGAGATCATCCCCATTCCCCTCCCGGCATGAAAAATTCACCCCCATGGATATCAATTCCTTGATCTTCTTCGGGCCCTGCCGAATAACCATTTCTACGATCTTTTTATTGCATAATCCAACCCCTGATTTAAGGGTGTCCTGGATATGCAAATCAAAGTTGTCATCAATATCAAACACCGAGGCTATGCCACCCTGGGCATAGTTGGTAGAGGCCTCCATCCTTTCCTTTTTGGTTATGATCGCCACCCTGCCTGATTCAGCAGCGTGCAAAGCAAAGCTTAGTCCGGCACATCCCGAACCAATTACTAAATAATCTGTTCTTATTTCCATTTCTTATCCTTTTGGGACGCAATGAATTATGTCTCTAAAGGCGATTGATAATAATTAGCGTAGGGGCGCGATCCGTCGCGCCCTGATTCATCGTGCCCTTCCTATTTATAATATTGATAATCCCATGCCTCCTCCCCCGATTCTTCTCTTGACTATATTAAAAAACAGGATAATACCAAAGGTAAAAATAAGGAGATACAAAACAATGAAAAAGGAAAAGGCCGTCATATTCGATTGTGACGGCGTAATGTTCGACTCCCGCATGGCCAATACTAAGTTTTACAATCATATGCTGAGACAATTCGGACTCCCTCCCATGACGCCGGAAAAGATGCAGTTCGTGCATATGCATACAGCGGATGAATCTATCCGTTATATCTTCAAGGATAGCCCATACCTTGAACAGGCCCGTAGATTCAGAGCCAAGCTCGATTATACGCCGTTTATAAATGATATGGTCATGGAACCCGGGCTAATGGATCTACTGAAAGGATTGCAGCCCCGATTCGGACTTGCCGTGGCCACAAACAGGAGTAATACAATCGGGAGAGTGATTGAATCCAAGGGATTAGACGGATTCTTTGATATCATAGTCTCATCTCTAGATGTAGAAAACCCAAAACCTGACCCCGAGTCTATCTTAAAAATTCTAAAATTTTTTGATATCGAGTCTTCGGAATCCTTCTATGTGGGTGATTCAACAGTGGATCAACAGACTGCCCGGGCAGCCGGAGTGGTATTCATCTCGTATAAAAATAAGTCATTGGAGGCCGATCACCATGTTTATTCGATGATGGAAATAGCGGACATTCTAGGAATGGAATATTGATGTATTAATAAAAAAATACAAAAACACCCTTTTTTGTCATTCCGGCGAAGCCTGACCCTGCGAAGGCAGGGGGACGGAATCCAGGTATTTCAAACAGTAACAGATATTCTGGACCCGGGTTTTCACCGGGGTGACGACTTTTTACGAGACCATTAATTATTGAAGATGTTTCCGAAGAAACTACTCAGAATTCAGAAGAATGTTATTGACTTTCGATTTTTTTGAGTAAATCTTGCGCCTCTTCGGCCTCAGGTCCTTCTTTTACAATACTTAAAAATTCCTTCAAGATCTCTTCCGCGTCACTTGTCCTTCCCAGCCTGTGGTAGAGCCGTCCGAGGCGGAGGTAAGGGGCGGGAACCTCAGGGCCATACCTGGCAGCCCTTTCATATGCCTGAATTGCCTCTTCATACCTGTTTAATGTTTCATATACAAGGCCTAGGTTTAAATAACAGGCAGAATAGCCCGGAAAGGAGGCCAGGGCCATTTGATAGCTTTCAATGGCCTTTTCATAATCCCCCTTATGAAAATATGCCAGGCCCATGTTATTGTAAGCTATCTCCGGGGTTTTATACAATATGTTGCCGATTGCGGCCTGGAAGGATTGGATTGCCTTGTCCCAATCTTCCATGAGAATGTAAAGGGTCCCAAGGTTGTTTTGGGCCTCCGGAAAGTCCGGCCGGAGGTTCAGCGCCTTTTTGAAATAACCCAGTGAAATATGGTATTCCTTCAAATCCCTGTAGATGAGGGCCAGCTCATGATTCAGGTCGGGGTTTCGCGGGGCCGCTTTCACCGCCTTCAATAGGTATTCTAGACCCGCCCTGAGATTGCCCTGGCGCACCAGTGATGTTCCCATGTCCCTGAGGGCCCTGACATTTGTGTCTTCGCTTGTTTTAACCACGCTGCCACCTGCACAGCCCAGCAACAGGGTAGGTAACAAAGCTAACACCAATACTAAATTGAATTTCCTTATCGACAAAGTACTATCCCCCGACTAATCCCGATATTGGCTTCCAGCCGGAGTTTGTTGCACATCCCGGAGCACAGCCATGCTCTCCCGGTCCTTGAGCTGGAACCGGAATGATGAAAACCAGCCTTTTGTGAGAATCTATTATGTTATCCCGACTAAGGAAGGGAGCGTTGACCAACATGGCGCACCCGACTGCATGCATCGGCTCGGTTCAAATATATGACAGTGACGTAATTTCGCTGATAACCACCTATAGATCCTTAACCGGGGAAGACAGCACAGTTGGTGTGAGGAATATCAACAATTCAGACCTTGAACTGGTCTTGCTCCTTGCCTTGAACAACCATCCTAAACCCGGGATATCTCTTAGTACCGGCAGCCCTGATTCGTCATCAGCTGCGCTCTCCTTGATTATGCCTCCAATTACTACTGTCTCTCCACTTTTGATCATCAAAGTAGTGCTTATGGCCTTTTTCAACAGCCTGCTTGTGGAAGGAGCTTGATCGTCGGTGACTGCGACATCAAGGGTTATGAAATCATTAAAACTTACAGCGGTTGGGGTTACTATTAGAGATAATGTGGCATCCAGGGTGGTGGATGCGACGTTTTCCGTAGCAGGAATTATAATAGAATCTCCACTGCTGATACTTGCAGATGTTCCTTCCATGGCAATAACCTTTGGAGCCGACATGACCTTTGCCGTCCCCTCTGACTCTGCAAGGGCCAGTGAGGCATCCAGGTTAATGGACCCTAATCCGCTTGAGGTTATCTTGGCAAAATTGATGCCAATGTTGTCCCCCCACCCATCGGGGCTGTTTGTAGAAAAGAACCCTCCGTATTCAGGATCCCCAGTTGTTGCCGGCGTGCGGTGTGCTTGGGTAGTGGTCTTCCATCTCAATCCCAGATCGCGACTGAAATTGTCCGACGCATCCACGATCCTGGCCTCTATCATGATCTGCTTTACCGGTGTGTCGAACTGTTCTATTGTTTTCTTGGCCTCTTCAATGCTTTTGGCGATATCCTTGATGATAATAGTATTGGTCCGGGTATCAATGCTCATAGTTCCGCGATCGGTCGTAGTGATATAATTTTTGATCTCATCGGCTTTTGCAAAATCTACGGGCAGGTATTCCGTTATAAGAGGTGCTAAGTCTTCAGCCTTTTTTGTTTCCTCTTCCTGTCTTCTTCGCTTTGCTTCCAACTCCTGCCTGCGCCTCTCGGCTTCGGCCGCTTCCTCGGCCAGGATCCTGTTCATTTTATCCTTGGTAGTGATCCATATAATGTTATCGCCCCGGTATCGTTTAGCCAGGTCATTGTTGTCCAGAATAAGATCGAGGGCGTGATCCCAGGGGACGTCTTTTAATATCATGGAAACGGTCCGGCCCTTTATCTCGGGATCCCATATTATATTCTCGTTGCTCATTTCGTTAATCAGCCTGAGGATATGCGTGACATCCGCATTCACAAAATCCAGATACATCGGTTTGCCTGTATATTGCTTCTGCTGCGCCTGGGCAGCCTTCCCTGCATCCGGCACTGTTCCGGAAGAAGGCTGCTGAGCTGCCGCGAGGGTCCTGGTCTGGGTTTCTGCCAGGTTAAGGGGTACAATCTTCTTGTCGGGAGGACTGACGGAAGTCTGGCCGAAATCCATGGTAAGGCTGTTTTCTGTGTGTTTTATGTGAAAAGGCACCATCTCCCTGAGAGATATGAGGATCTCAGATTCTTTATCTGTAGTGGAATATGCCGGTTTCACCTTGTCCAACGCCGTCTCAAAATGGGTGGTGTCGATCTCTCTTAAAAGCAGATCTGGAACTGTCGTGTTATGAAGTTTGAGGAGGAGGGCTTTATCTCCTTCTCTCTCCAGATCATACTCGACCTTCTTGTCGGTTGTTAATGTCAATCTGGACTTTCCCTGTTCCAGCATCATAAAATCGATACCCAGTATTTGGGTAAGGTCAGACTGCCGAGGTTGGATAAAAACCCTAGGATCCGAAATTGTAACCTCCGCTTCTTCCGTTGCCCACTGGGCATTTTCAGTGATTTCTGCGGCTAATTGGATTTCCTGCGATGCAGCGGTCCCGTTTTGTTGAGCATATGTAGTCTCTTCTAGCGAGGGCACTATGGTATTATCAGCCACGATCGCATCCCTAGACGAAGAAGAAGCGCAACCGCTTAAGAGCAATAGGCCAATTGCCGGATATATTAGAAAAGAGAATAATCCCTTTTTCCGAATCTTGATGTCTTTACCCATGGAATATCTCCTTAATTCTGACAAGAATGATTCACTTCAAGAAAACCTTACCTCGATTTCCTTTAGACAGTCTAGGAGGAAGAAGATGTTTCTTTGATTATCTCGCGGTACTGCGTTTGCCCCCTGAAATCCCTGTATTCTTCCCTGATAATGACCTCTTCTTTTTTGATCTTATAAACGACGCCGCCGTTTGTGCCTATTAGGGTGCCCTCTTTGATCACGTGACCGACGTCTTTTGAATCTTTAACCATCGCCCATTTCTCCTTGGGGCCGATAGCGATAAGGACAAGATCTAACTGGGAAAGTTCCAGTGTCTCAAGATATGTCTTCGGCCTTTCTTCTTCTTCTTCCTTTTCCTCCCTGGCCGCTATAAAGGATTGAAAGGGATCGATCCTTTTTGTAGGGTCATAGACAAAACCTTCGTCTTTATCCTTCACGGCGACAATCTCTTCATTATTTTCCGCAACCTCTTGTACGGCAGGCCCCCTTTCTTTGTTTGCCGATGCTTGCTCTGCCGCCGATACTATTCCTGATATCATCATTATCATGGCAAAGAGTAAAAAAAGGCTGACGCAGCTTATTGTTTGGAGCCTTAGCATTTTCAATTTCCTTTAAATCTGTATGTTGTAGCATTACATGTAGTAATCAGGGTCGTTGCACGATCATGTACCGGTTTCATGGACACATTCTGGATATTCATAATCCGTTCCATACGCCCGACTTTGTCAAAAAAAACAGCCACATTATGATATGTTCCCCTGACTTCAATGGAAACAGGGATTTCTACATAAAAATCTCTGGCAACTTCCCTTTGGGGTCTAAAAACACGAAAATCAAGCTGTGATTCATTGCCCAATTCTGTTATCTTTCTTAACAGGGCCGGTATTTCTTTTGTATTGGGCAACAACCTGAGGGCCTCCTCGAACTGGGCATCCACCTCGGCTTTTTCAGCTCTTCGTTCCGGTAACTTCTGGTTTTGGATCTTCGCCCGGTTTATCTGTTGTGTAATATTCTTAATTTTTTCTTGGGTTTTGACTATCTCCTCTTTTTGAGGGATATAAACGAACCATATGAAGAGCCCGGCAAGTAGGACCACGGTTCCCACAAAAATCAGGATCCTTATGGGCATCTTTATCGCTTCGATCTTATTGAAAAAGGCTTCGGCTTCCATTATCTGTTCGGTTTCCTCTAAGGTTTATCAATTTACCTATCTGCGGTTTTTTTCTCTTTGTGAGCATAGGTCTCGCATATTAATACAAAATCCGAAACTTTTAGATTGTATTCTTGGAGATCCCTTAATGTCGCACTCTGAAGGTCGACGGAGTTAATCCGTTCAGTATTCTCCAAATTGTTCATAAACAGAGCCACAGTCTCATTATCCATGGCCGTCCCGGTAAGAGTTAAAGAGCCTCCGCTTTCCGCATAGGAGTTAAGCCACAACTTATTCTCGGGAACTGAATCAGCAATATCAGCAAGCAGAAGCACCGGGCCGGTCTTGCCTTTTTCAAGCTCCTTTATTACATCAAGCTTTGTCTTTATTTCTTTTATCCTTTTTTCCAGCCCATCTATCTCATCAAGTACCTTTTTGTAAGAGGCGAGTTCCGTATTTGCTTGTTCTTCCTTGGCCTTTAAGTTTGACACCGTGCCCTTTAAATGTATGGTATAATATCCAAATACCAATAGAAGAAATACTACAACCAGCGCATAGATGCTAATCTGTCTTCTTATGTTCTCTCTTTTTCGGGCGGCCCTAAAGGGCAATAGATTAATTCTAATCATTTATTTGTCTCCGACACTCCTTAAAGCCAGGCCTACTGCTACCCCGGCCTGGGGAGCAATATAGCTCAGGTATCTGGGATCAAATATCTTTTCGTTTATTTGAAGGTCTTTAAAAGGGTTTAGTTCCTCGATAGGGAGCTCGGTTTCCATTTCCAGATATTTCAAAAAACCAGGGATCCTATACGCCCCCCCGCTGACCAGGATTTTCTCAATAGTTTCATCAGGATAGGTAGTTGATAAAAAATCAAGGGCACGTTTTATTTCCTGGACCCATCCGGAAACCATGGTTGTAAAGATCTCTTCTACTTCCCCTTTCATCCTGTCATCGATTTTTGTGCCGCCAAGTTTAATCTTTTCGGCTTCCTCAAAAGAGAGGTTTAATTTTGTCATAATAGCTTCGGTTATCTGAGAACCGCCATAGGAAGAGTCCCGCGTAAACATGGATATACCGTCTTTAACCGCGTTTATTCCCAATTCAGTAGCGCCTACATTGATTATGGCATAGGAACCCGAAGTATCTTCTGAACTCACTTCAAATGCGTTTTGTAGGGCGAACGCGTCCACGTCCATTACCAGCGGAGTAAGGCCTGCAAGGTGTACAAGACTTTCATAGTCTTCTATGATGTCCTTCTTTGCTGCGACCAGCATGACATCCATAAATTTTGGCTCCTTTTCGGCTTCACTCTCCTCTTCCTCTTCCTCTTCCCCAGCCTCTTTCTTCGGGCTTGCCAAAATATCATAATCAAGATTTACATCGCTTATATCAAAAGGAATATATTGTTCCGCCTCTTCATGTATGCTGGCTTCGAGTTCTGACTCATCTCTCTTCGAGATAGTTATCTTTTTTACTATAACCGAGAAACCTGATATGGATATCGCCACATTTTTATTCTTAACGTTGAGATGTTTGAAGAGGGTCCTAATAGCTGATGCCGCTATCTCCATCTCTTTGATATTCCCTTCCACGATGGCATCATTCGGTAAGCTGATAATCCCGAAATTCTTTAGGATCATTCCCTTTTTGCTGTCATCTATCTCAACTAGTTTAATGGAATGGGATCCGATATCCAATCCTACTAACTGATTCTTTTTGGTTACAGGCATACAATAATCCCTTTTTAACGCTCAAGAAAAACCTTGTTTTTTTCAGATAGGTCATAACCAAGAGCAAGAATTATTTTCCTCTTTGTTTCCATTCGGCAGCTTTTGCCCTTCTCAATCCTATCTATTGTTAAGGAAGAAACCCCGGCCTTTCTTGCCAGTTCCGCCTTGCTCATTAAAAGTTCCTCTCGGATCTTTTTCACTATATTGCGACGCAATTTTTCCTCCGGTTTTGTGATTACCACAAGTTCTCATTTGAGTTTGCCTAATATCATATATATGTGGTATTATTTGTCAAGCATTTTTTTATAAATTAATCAAAATTTATTTAATTTTTGCATATATAGTGCATATTAATATAAATTAATACTACATATTGTATGCTACTTTTTTAATAACACATAATTTTGTCATTCCTGATTTATCAAATTTGTTACAAAACCAGTCCATGCAGTCCATGCTGGGGACTCGATGTCATAAACCTTGTCCGTTTCTGTCATACCTCGGTCATGGAAAAATATTGCTAAACCTCTGAGTAATTACAAGAAGGTGTATTGTTCCCCAAAAATTATATAAGAGTTAACCAAAAAACCTCTTTACAGTTTACGCATATTCGGGTACAAAATTAAATTTTGTTAAGCATAAGTGATCAAGGGATAGTATATTCTTGGAAGATTATAATAACAATCTTGATATTAAAAGGAAGAGTACTTTTAGGGAATATGCCGAAGCTCTGGCTATCGCTATTCTACTCGCCCTTTTTATAAGAACCTTTGTCATTCAGGCATTTAAGATACCGTCCGGGTCAATGACTCCCACCCTGATTATCGGGGACCATCTGCTTGTTAATAAATTCATTTATGGAATAAGAATCCCGTTAATAGACCATTTTATCATACAGTATAATAAGCCGGAGAGTGGCGATATAGTAGTTTTTAAATGGCCCAATGATGAAAGCAAGGATTTCATAAAGAGAGTTATAGGAATTGAGGGGGATACCATCGAGATAAAAAACGATGTTCTGTATCTTAACGGTGAAAAGATAGAGACTACATATGTTGGCAAATATAGTGATGAAAATATTACCGGGGCGGAGATATACAAGGAATTCCTTGGAGAGAATGAGCATTATATACTTGATCAATATGTTAGATATGAAGATGTGGGACCCATAACAGTGCCCGAAGATTCCATTTTCGTTATGGGCGATAATCGTGACAATAGCCAGGACAGCAGATATTGGGGTTTTGTTTCTTTGAATAAGGTTAAAGGAAAGGCCCTGATTATTTACTGGTCCTGGCCTTACTGGAAAAGATCCTTTAATATTATAATATAGATGTTGTTTTAAGCCGGCATTAACCCTTGGCTTCGGAATTTATCCCAGATCGCTGAGGCTTTATTCTCTATTCTGTTTATTCTGACACTTTTTGAGAATCATTAGACAGCATTTCTTGTCGTAGGTGTCTATAATAATATAGGACATGCTCGCCTTTTGAAGGCAATCAGCAGAATCAAGGCTATAAGTAGAGGGCTTCAGGGTATTATGGATTATATCCAATATATTATAGGAAATAGAAAGTTAGATGCCGGCCGAATCAGTGAAATCCTGAACGAGAGTAGCTATGAAAGGGACCTTTTCTGTCAAAAAAGCAGCGAACGGCTTTACAACATGGGACTTGATCGCGAATCGATTCTTATGCTGCTGGCCTTTCATAAATCAAGCTCCAAGTATGGGTATGATCTATCATTTGACTCTGTCTCACATTTGTTTAAACTTGCTAAAGAGACGGATGGCCAGTACCCTCTTCTCAGACTTTTGGAATCCCCTTTTCTTATTGTAAAGACATGCTGGCTGTTTGAGCATGCTCCGTACTTCCATTTTTTCGATAAAGACAACCTTGAGGAGATCGATAAGTTTATTCTCGAATTCTCCGTGCGATATGAATCCCTGTTTCTGAAACAGAGTATAGAAACAGACACCTGGAAGGAATCCGAAGCCCCGAAGCGCCTGAAATCTGTTACCTTTTGGGAAAACCGGGTCTTTGATCCTGTTTCCATGATACAAAAGGCGCGCAATGCTAATCTGAAAGGCCTTGAACTCAGCATCGATTTTCACCCTTTTAATTATACCAAACTGCTACCTGAAGAATTGACGCCCGAGAAACGGGAGGAGATCCGGCAGGCCTGCAGAAAAAGCGGAATAAAGATAGATATACATTCCCCTATTGTTGGTCCCTATTCGCCTTTCCCTCATCCCAGGAAAGGCAAACAGCTTTTCTACGACCCTGTACAATGCAAAGAGGTAATTATTGAGACTATTGACCTTGCCAAAGAAATCGGGGCTGGCTCCGTGGTCATACACCTTATTGATGACTCCAGCCCCGACAAGATTGCCGATCTGATAAAGAGGGGCGGGGACAGTGAGGTTAGAGTCACAATTGAGAACTATTGTCACACAAGTAAGAATCAGAATTCTGACTTTTTTATTGCAGCTGCCGAAGAAATATTGAAATTTCTTCCTCTTGAAATAAGAGAAAAAAACTTCGGAATTACCCTTGATGTGGGTCATTTTAATATCGAGGGAGAAGATCCCCTGGTTGCCGCGGAAAAGGTCGGAACCTGGTGCCGGAGCAACCGGATTTTTCTGCGTGTTCATGCCACGGATAATTATGGGAAACTCCTTTTCAGTCCTCCGGCCTATAGTGCCGATATACACGGCAACGTCTCGGGACGGGGCATTAACAACGCGGCTGTTATCATGCTTTTGCGCAGTCTTGGGCTCGAGTTTGATGTTGTCGCGGAGCAGATCAGGCCATTGATACCCGAAGACATTGATACAATACACAAGGCACAAACCGCTCCCATAACGGAATCCTACGAAGCGACGGTTTCGAAAGGGATAGATCAGTTGTCAAAGACGGAAAAGGACGGCCTTATAAATCCCGATATTGCCGGTGAGAAGGCCTATCAGTTCCTGGCAGGAGCGAAAGGTCTTCCCAATCTGAGAGAACACCTCGTTTATAGAAAGATCCAGGATAAGAAATATCTTTCCGTTGATGATGCAAGAAAGATCTCACGGGAATTTATGAAGATGCCACCGCAACATAAAAAAGATATTGTGGATTATATTGATGACCTGCTATTGCCCGTTCAAAGCGAAAACGGCACCCTACAGAAAAACGAGCTTGATTTGATTTGTCATAACATAAGCGGGGCCTTATTTGGAACCCTCAACACCGAGCATCTAGATCAGATCTTCTCTCAAACCAGAACATATAACAAAGGAGATATTATCTGTGAGGAGGACACTGCCGGCAGGGAGATGTATTTTATCAGAGAAGGATATGTGGATGTCTTTGTTAATGGTGCTTATCTTGCCCAACTGGGTCCCGGAGAAATATTCGGGGAAATAAGCCTCTTTTACAATGTGAAGAGGACAGCGAATATCAAGGCTGCAAAGGATAAGGTAGTAATCGGCATATTAACGCGTGAGGGTTTTAAGACACTGCTGAAAAGGAGTGAGCCATATACTTATGATCTTATCTACAGGCTTTACAATATATTGCCTGAGAGGCTGAGGAATCTTAACGATAAGTATAAGACTGCAATGGAGGCCCTTAAGCTTATTATGGACAGGGACAAGCAGGGATCTCTGATCTCCGGGGATAACATTGAGGGAGCACCGGAATCCGCTTTTATTTACGGGCTGACAGAAGAAGAAAGCAGGGAGGTATTTAAGGAGAGCAAAGATTGTAAAATCGGAGAGTTGATTTTCGCCGAGGGAGATGTTGCTGACGGCGCCTACTATATTGTTGAAGGGAGGGTAAAAGCTATAACCTTTTCCTCTGATTATCAAGAGATCGAGTTGGGGGAACTTGAAAAGGGCGAAGTTTTTGGAGAAATGGCCCTTATCGACAGCAAGCCTAGATCCGCCAGCGTTTTAACCATCACCCCATGCAAAATTGCTTATATTAACAATAAGGACTTTAACGAATTTATGGAATCCGGGTCTGATCTTGCTTTCAGGTTAATGGGTTTTATCTGTCTATCTCTCTTCCGGCGTATCATCAGATTGGACAAAATCTATGCAGATATCAAAAAGGCCTTCAAATAGGTCTATATCATGCAGGCTTCTGAAGAACCTTTTTTTACAACCCCTCACAACCTGCAAGTGTAGTCTTCCAGGAATTACCACTAATTCCATATCACTCTCATGTAAAAACCAATTTACAAAATCGGCAAGATAATATTTTCTTGAACCAGCGTATTTCCCCCCTTCAATACCATTACATTTTAGATCTTGACTTTTAAATGTGAATATATTTTAAAAATAGTCTTTAAGGTTTTCTCCCAATTTGGTCTGATCATCGATCAACCCGTCCTCCGTAGCACTGCCCAGGGCAGACTAATTTGGAGATAATTCGTTTTTGATAATATCAAAGGTTATTAATGAAAAGGGAGACATATATGGACAAGATAATAAAGACAATAGAAGGCAATGAGGCTGCTGCCTATGTTGCCTATGCCATGAGTGATATTGCGGCCATATATCCCATTACTCCTTCAAGTTCAATGGGTGAATACTGTGATGAATGGGCTGAATATGGCAGAAAAAACATCTTCGGACAGGTATTAAAGGTGGAAGAGCTGCAGTCGGAAGCCGGTGCTGCGGGCGCAGTTCATGGAGCGCTTTCAGCCGGGGCATTGGCTACAACATTTACCGCGTCCCAAGGACTACTTCTTATGATTCCAAACATGTATAAGATCTCAGGCGAAGTTATGCCTGGTGTCTTTCATGTTTCGGCCCGAGCGGTAGCCACCCATGCCCTCTCCATTTTCGGGGATCATTCTGATATTAATGCCGTCAAGCAGACCGGTTTCTCCCTGCTGGCTTCCGCATCCGTACAGGAAGTCATGGACTTGGGCCTGGTAGCTCACCTTGCTAGTATCAGGTCAAGCATGCCGTTCTTACATTTCTTTGACGGTTTCAGGACATCCATGGAGATACAGAAGATCGAACTTATCGATTATGACGACATGGCCAGGCTCGCCGACTGGGACGCTATTGAGGATTTCAGAAGCCGCTGCATGAATCCGGAGTATCCCCAGCTAAGGGGCACCAACCAGAATCCAGACATATTTTTTCAGAACCGTGAGGCGTCAAGCCCTTTTTATGCAAAGATTCCTGGAATTGTACAGGAAGAAATGCGAAAAGTAAGCGATCTCACCGGTCGACAATACAATCTTTTCGATTATGTGGGAGATCCTGAAGCGGAAAGGGTGATAGTCTCAATGACCACCAGTTGCGATGTGGTTGAAGAAACCGTTAACTACCTGAACGGCCTGGGCGAGAGAGTCGGGCTGGTCAAGGTCCGCCTTTACCATCCATTTTCAAGGGAACACTTCTTAAGGGCCTTGCCCGCAACAGCCAGGAGAATCGCGGTTCTTGACAGGCTTAAGGTAGGTGGAAGCGTCGGTGAACCCCTGTATCAGGATGTATGCACAGTGTTTCAGGAAAGGGCTGACCACCCTGTCATCGTGGGAGGCAGATACGGACTTGGAAGCAAGGATTTTACACCGACTATGGCCAAGGCTGTTTTCGATAATCTCGGTTCGGCAGTACCCAAGAACCATTTTACGGTAGGCATAGATGATGATGTTTCCCACAGCTCTCTTGAAGTGGGTAAAGAGATCGATACCTCACTTGAAGGGACAGTAAGGTGCAAGTTTTGGGGGCTGGGAGCGGACGGCACAGTGGGAGCCAACAAGAATGCCATAAAGATAATCGGTGAGAATACGGACATGTACGCCCAGGCCTATTTTGCCTATGACGCTAAAAAATCTGGTGGGAGCACGGTATCCCATCTCAGGTTCTCACCATACCCTATTCAGTCCGCCTACCAGTTGACAAAGTCTGAATTTATCGCGTGTCATAATCCCGCGTATGTGGACCAGTTTGATCTCTTGGCCGGGATAAAGGAAGGGGGATCGTTTCTCCTTAATTCCCCCTGGGATGTAAAAAAGATGGAAGAAAAGCTTCCCGCCCATATGAAAAGAACAATCGCTCAGAAAAAGCTGAATTTTTATAATATTGACGCTGTCAAGATAGCCTCTGAAATAGGCCTTGGCGGACGCATCAACATGATCATGCAGGCCGCCTTCTTTAAGATAGCCGATGTTATCCCTCCTGAAGAGGCCTTTAATTACATGAAAGATGCCATAAAAAAGACATACGGGAAAAAGGGTGACAAAATAGTAAAGATGAATACCGACGCTGTGGATAAGGCAGTAGACGCTATTGAAAAAATTGAAGTTCCGGAGTCTTGGTCTACAGCCGGTCAGGAGGAATACATCGATAAGGAGGAATCTGATTTCGTCAGTGAAGTCATGAGGCCCATGCTTGCCATGCAGGGAGACAAATTGCCTGTCAGTGCTTTCAGTCCTGACGGGATCTTTCCTACCGGTACTACCCGATATGAAAAGAGGGGAATTGCCATCAATGTGCCCGAATGGATCCCGGAAAACTGCATTCAATGTAATCAATGCTCTTTTGTTTGCCCCCATGCAGTGATAAGGCCAGTTCTGGCGGATAGTGAGGACCTGAAGGACGCACCAAAGGACTTTATTACCATCGAGGCCAAAGGGAAGGAGCTTAAGGGTCTCCGTTATCGTATACAGATAAGTCCTCTCGATTGCACGGGTTGCGGCAACTGCGCTCAGGTGTGTCCTGCCAAGGAAAAGGCGCTTGTTATGAAGCCTCTGGCCTCACAGAGGGAAATACAGGTTGCCAACCACCTATTTTCCACCGAACTCCCAATCCGGGATGACCTTATGCCTGTGACTTCCGTGAAAGGAAGTCAATTTAGGAAGCCCTTGTTTGAATTCTCAGGCGCCTGTCCGGGATGTGGGGAAACCCCCTATATAAAGGTTATCACGCAGCTCTACGGTGACCGTATGATGGTTGCCAATGCTACAGGATGTTCGTCAATATATGGCGGAACGGCACCAAGCTGTCCATACACGGTTAATGAAGCCGGGCATGGTCCGGCCTGGGCAAACTCCTTGTTCGAAGACAACGCGGAATACGGCTTCGGCATGGAGATTGGTGTTACCCAAAGGAGGGAAAAACTGGCAGACCTGGTGCGTGAAAGCCTGGAATCAGGCATATCGGACGCCCTAAAAGGGGCATTACAGGGTTGGCTGGATAATATGAATGACGGTGAAAAGTCAAAGGAATATGGCGAGCGGGTTATGGAACAGATAGAGATAGAGATAAGTGACCCGGAGCATGAATTCAATCCGCTTCTCCTGGATATTATGGATAGAAGCGACTATCTCACCAAGAAATCCATATGGGTGATCGGAGGAGATGGTTGGGCCTATGATATCGGGTTTGGAGGCCTTGACCATGTTATCGCTACGGGTCATGACATCAACATGCTTATTCTGGATACAGAGGTCTATTCCAACACGGGCGGCCAGGCATCAAAATCCACTCCCACCGGCGCTGTGGCCAAATTTGCCGCTGGAGGAAAAGCTACCGTCAAGAAAGACCTGGGAAGAATGGCAATGATTTACGGCTACGTGTACGTGGCCTCGGTGGCCATGGGCGCCGACAAAAACCAGCTTATGAAGGCCCTGGTGGAGGCCGAATCCTATCGAGGTCCTTCAATTATCATAGCTTATTGCCCCTGTATCGGTCACGGAATCAACATGAGTTTAAGCCAGGAAGAGGCCAAAAAGGCCGTTGAGAGAGGATACTGGACTCTCTACCGATATAACCCCATGCTCAAGGAAGAGGGAAAAAATCCCTTTATCCTGGATTCCAAAGAACCTGAGGGTGATTTTAAGGAATTCTTAATGGGCGAGGTACGTTATTCCAGCCTGACAAGGACATTCCCGGAAAACGCGGATAGGCTCTTTCAGAAGGCGGAGAAAGAAATGAAAGAGAGATATGAAGCGTACAAGCTGATGGCTGCAGGTGTTGACAACCCATAGGATTCCTGATAAACGTCTATAATCTATCAATTGCGCCCGTAGCTCAGATGGATAGAGCGCCGGGCTTCGAACCCGTAGGTCGCAGGTTCGAGTCCTGCCGGGCGCGCTTTTGATGGGCCTGTAGCTCAGCTGGTAGAGCAGTTGACTCTTAATCAATTGGTCGGGAGTTCGAGCCCCCCCAGGCCCACCAGAATAACCAAGGGCTTAGCCGAATCAAGGTTAAGTCCTTTTTTTTGCTTCCCCTATTGTGCGGAAAAGACAGTGCGCCATCGCAAGTATTTTGATTTTTTCAAGACAAGATGTTTTTCTTAAGCCAAATAGACCCGGCCTATGGCAGACAATTAAGGAAGGCCATTGAAAAAGGTGCTGAAATCCTGGTATATGATGTATATAG
>CAYQNR010000066.1:0-16700 GCA_964418945.1 uncultured Desulfobacteraceae bacterium | reverse complement strand
ATGGGCCAAACCAAGTATTTATATAAAGTCCTTTCCGTGCTCATTAACCGGATGATCCAATTGTTTTTCTCCCGCAATTCAGATAGAATAATATACATAATGCAAATCGGGAACCTGAAACTGGAAAACCGTCTGATCATGGCGCCCATGGCCGGCATAACAAATATGCCCTTTCGTATTATTATGAGAGGCATGGGGGCCAGCCTGGCATTTACCGAGATGGTGAGCGCTATGGGCCTCACTTTAAAGGCAAAAAAGACCTGGCAGTATCTTAAGAGCGGTTCTAATGATATGCCGCTTGCGGTGCAGATATTCGGCTCCAGGCCTGATGTAATCGCCAGTGCCGCCGGTATGGCTGCCCAAACAGGTGCCGATATAATTGACATAAACATGGGGTGTCCTGTGAAAAAGGTTACCAAGACAGGCGCGGGAGCATCCCTTTTAAAAGACTTCAAGAGAGTTGAAAAGATCGTCTCTTCGGTACGAGTTGCCTGCCACGTCCCTTTATCTGTGAAGATCAGGGCCGGCTGGTCTCCTGAAAAACCTGTGGCGTGCGAAATCGCGCGCGTGATAGAAGACTGTGGCGCGGACGCCCTTACCGTTCACCCCAGATTCGCCACCCAGGGATACTCGGACAAAGCGGACTGGGCATTGATAGGAAAGGTGAAGGCAAGGGTGAAGATACCTGTTATCGGCAACGGGGATATCCTCGGTCCTTGGGATGCCTTAAACATGATTAGACAAACCGGTTGTGACGGCGTAATGATCGGCAGGGCCGCCGTACGTAACCCTTGGATCTTCAGGAATATACTACGATTGGAAAAGGGTCTCCCGGTGCGGGAACCGGAGCTGCCGGAGCTGAGATCTTTGATCATTGAGCACTATAACCTCTTATCAGATTCCGCAAACGAATATAGAGCCGCCCTTCGTATGAGAGGTCACCTTCTTCATTATACAAAGGGTCTTCCCCACAGCAGCCGTTTCAGGGAAAAGTTTACCAAAATCCAAGATTTTAAGACCCTGATGGAAGTTGTGGATAGATACTTTACGGTCTTAGAGGAGAAAAGGTCTTGAAGGTTAAGCATGCCAAAACAGCAGGCTTCTGCATGGGTGTGCGAAGGGCCATGGAAATAGCGCTGGCAGCGGCCAATCGGAATGAAGGGCCTCTCTATACTTACGGGCCTCTAATCCACAACAAACAGGTACTTGATCTGCTGGAATTAAAAAACGTCAGGGCTATTGATGATATAACCGGCCTGGAAAAAGGCATTCTGTTGATCAGGGCTCACGGGATCCCTCCCCAACAGCGCAAAATACTTAAAGCCTCCCCCCTGAAAATCATCGACGCCACCTGTCCTCGCGTAGCACATGTCCAGTCTATTATCCGCTACCACACTAACAAAGGGTATACCCCCGTTATAGTGGGAGACAGGGACCACGCGGAGGTGATAGGTCTTATGGGTTACGGTAACGGCAAGGCCCATGTAATAAGCAACCCGGCCGAGATCCCGGATATGCCGGAGGGGGGGAAGTTGTTCGTTGTTGCCCAGACCACGCAGAACGAGAAGGTATTTAATGAGATAGTGGATGCCGTAAAAGAGAGATATCCCCAAGCCCTGGTATTTGATACCATCTGTGAGACTACCAGAGAACGGCAACGGGAAGTTAAAACCCTTGCGGAGAATGTGGACGGGGTCGTCGTAGTGGGTGGATATCACAGCGCAAACACCCGCAGACTTGTACAGGTCTCCAAATCAATGGGTATACCCACGTTTCATGTTGAAACCGAAAAGGAGTTATTGAAAGATGAACTGGCATCCATGGAGGTCATAGGAGTAACAGCCGGGGCCTCCACTCCCAACTGGATGATCAAGAATGTGGTCAAGGAGATAGAAGCCATTCGCGGCCGGGGTGAGACCCTCATCGCCCGATGGATAAAGGAAGGCCTCAAGTTTATTCTCCTGAGCAACCTGCTGGTCGCCCTGGGCGCCTCATCATTATCATATGCAGCGGCCGTACTTTCCGATAGAAAGCCCGATGCTTCCTACCCTCTGCTGACATTTCTCTATGTCTACGCCATGTATGTCCTTAATCGTTTTCTGGATAAGGGAGCCAGCGCATACAATGACCCGGAAACAGCGGCTTTTTATCGAAAACACAGGATATTCCTTATCTTGACAGGCATAGGGGCCATCGCAGGCTCTTTGGTCATTGCGCTAACCCTGGGGACTGTGCCGTTCCTGGCAATGGCAGGTGTCAGCGTCCTCGGCATTATTTACAGTATACCGGTTGTACCCTCAAAAAGCAGACATCTGTACCGATATTCCAAAATCAAGGATATCCCCGGCTCAAAAACATTCTCAGAGACCCTGGCCTGGGCCACGGTAATCACCCTCTTACCGCTACTTGAAACCTTTCAAGGAAAATGGATCTCAGTAATAATCTCTTTTTATATCGTATTTTCCATGGCATTTGTGCGGGTCGCCTTTTTTGACATATTCCGCGTACAGGGTGATCTGATAGTCGGGCTGGAAACACTTCCCATCACCCTGGGAGAGAAAAGGACCATGAGCCTGCTGAAATGGATTATCCTGTCGGCAGGCCTGATTCTTATGATTGCGCCGATCTTTGGTTTTATCAACTATTTTTCCCTCATGCTGTTGATCTGTTTCCTGATCTTAACTACCTTATTTATGGCCTATGAAACCGGACTCATTTATCCGGGCCCGCTCCTGGATTACCTTGTAGAAAGCAGTCTGATCCTTTCAGGCCTACTCGCCATGGTCTGGCAATTATTGTGATGACACAGGTAAGCGTTATAATTCCTACCTTTAACAGATCGGAAAAGGTCTCACGCGCCATTTCTTCCGTGCTGTCACAGACCTTCACTGATTTTGAGATAATCGTGGTGGATGACTGCTCTGTTGATGAAACCCCTGATGCCCTGGCCGGATTCAAAGAAGATATAAGAGTCATCAGACACAAACAAAACAGGGGGGTTTCAGAGGCAAGAAACAGCGGGATAGAGGCCGCGCAATCGCCCTTAATCGCCTTGCTCGATTCGGATGATTACTGGATGCCCGAAAAGCTTGGTGTTCAACAAAGGTTTTTCCGGGAGAACCCCGATGCCATGATCTGCCAGACAGAAGAACTCTGGATCAGGAACGGTGTGCGGGTTAACCCGGGGAAAAAACACCTCAAGCGGTCAGGGAATATCTTTGGACCGTCCCTGAAACTGTGTATGGTCAGCCCTTCCGCCGTGATGCTCAAAAGATCCCTTCTTGAAGAGGTGGGGCCCTTTGATCATGATTTTCCTGTTTGTGAAGACTATGACCTGTGGTTGAGGATAACCTGCAAGTATGCCGTTCATTTGATCAAAAAGCCCCTGGTGGTCAGGGAGGGCGGGGCTCCGGATCAGCTTTCCGCCAGCCGGAAGGGTATGGACCGATTCAGAATAAGATCCATGATAAAACTACTGGAAAGCCGCAGATTGAAGCCCACACAAATCACTGCCCTCTATCGAGAGCTGGAGGCCAAATGCCGGATATATGGAGAAGGATGTATAAAGAGAGGAAAGGAGGAAGAAGGCCGATACTATCTGCAGTTGCCTGACAGGCTAAAGCAAACCTTTCCGGAGACTAATCCGCAGGAACAGCAAGCATTCGATCGACCGCCTTTTTCGCCCTGATCCTGATTTCTTCAGGTACCTTTATAACGTGTTTCATCCCTTCAATGGATTCCAAAACATCTTCCAACTCCGTCTTCTTCATGTCAGTACAGATCATCCGGGGATCGGCAGGGATAAAAGTCTTTTCCGGGTTTTCCTTTGAAAGAGGATAGAGAATCCCCGTCTCCGTACCGATAATGAATCTCTTCTCTTTGGAATGCCGGGAAAAGGACAGCATGCCCGAGGTGCTTTTGATTTCATCGGCCAGTTCCAGTACCTCCGGGTTGCATTCCGGGTGCGCAAGAAAAAGGGAACCGGGATTTTCCCTTTTTACTTTTTTAACCTGAGCAACAGTAAGTCTGTCATGAAAAGGGCAATAACCGTCCCAGTAACGTATATCCCTGCCACTTTTTTTTGCCGAATATTGGGCAAGGTTTCTGTCTGGTGTCATGAATATCCTGCTGCGATTATCCACGGAATTCACCACACTTACCGAATTGGCCGATGTACAGCAGATATCGCTTTCCGCCTTGACATCCGCCGTGGTGTTTACGTAGCTTATCACCACGGTATCGGGCATCTCCGATCGCTTGTTCTTAAGGCCCTCTGCCGTTATCATATCGGCCATGGGGCACCCTGCCGAGGACACAGGAAGCAGGACAATCTTGTCCGGTGAAAGGATGGAAACGGTTTCAGCCATAAAATGCACTCCGCAAAAAACGATCACTTCAGCATCCGTCCGGGAAGCCTTCATGGAGAGCTCCAATGAATCGCCGCATAGATCAGCCACATCCTGGATCTCGGGACGCTGATAATTATGGGCAAGGAGAATCGCGTTTTTTTGTTTCAGCAGTTCCCGTATCTTTCTTTGCAGGCCTTGAATATCCCTTTTCTCCGATGGGGGCATGGCGTATATGACCTTTATTATCAATGTATTACTAATATCATTATATAAATAAAACGCTATTAGCTGTTAGCTCTTAGTTATTAGTTATTGGTCAAATGGTTAAATGGTCGAATAGTCAAATCGTTAATTGGGATTAAGAATTAGGGGGTAAGGATTAAGAATATAACTTCCTAATCCCTAGCCCTTTTCTCTTTCCTCTTTTCTCTTTCCTCTTTTCTGTTTCCTCTCTCCTCAAACCGAATGCAACAAACAAAAATATGAATAAAATTATATAATGAATTCATACTGAGCAAGTCAAGAGACAAATCCCCGGAGTCATCTCCTTCGCCTTTACCTTTTCCCGCCTTCCCTGCCTGAATCCCCATATATTGCTTGACAAAGGAACAGGCTTTTTTATAAAAATCCATATTGTGTAAATCTTCATCAATCTTTTTTCTTGTTACAATATGCATTAAATACACCGGCTTATTCTCCGTTATTTCATCTTAAAAGCCGCTCCTGGAAGGCAGCCTCGCAGTTCAGGCATATTATGGCATCTGATTGATACCTGAATTTTGCATAAACAATCTTGAATGGTTGTTAGAAAGGTTAGTAATGAGCAATTTGCAGCTTTTTTACCATACAACTATAAATACCATGCGGGTAATTATAAATCATAGGAAAAATATTCAAGATTGTTTACCCTTCGGGAGTGCCGATTTTACCGGATCTACTGCGTTATCAAGCGCTTGCGGTAAAGTGCTACAGCTGCGCGCTTGATGCCTTGTATCTCCGGCAAACTCGACTCTTGCAAAATTCAGGTGATAATAAATCCAGGTTCAATAAGGGAAAATAGAAATGCAACTAAAAGGAGAAAATATTATCCCGCTTTGTGTTGCTATGGTCTTATTTGTAGTGGGGGTAGTATGTTACGCGGCGTTTCCCGAAAGGCAACCAGAACAACCTGTTAGAATAATGCTGAAATCCACTGCCGGTAATGTACTGTTTACCCATAAAATACACACGTCATATGAAGAAGGGTATGGTTTTGATTGCATTGAATGTCATCATCTATGGGAAGAAGACTCGGGTGAAAAACCTCTCGCATGTGGAGAATGTCATCTTGCGGATAATGAGGAAGAATATATGCCCGGCCGATCCGACGCCTTCCATCTTCAATGCCAGGGCTGTCACGAAGACTGCGGCAGCGGCCCGGTACAGTGTTCGGATTGCCATATTCGATAATCTCTTTCTTCATAAATAACAGTTAAGGCAAAGATATTAGCCTATTCCCTATCAGCCGTCAGGAGGCCGATATGATAAAAAAACCGTTTTTCGGTTGGGGCCGTCCAAAACTTAAATACCCGGTGATCCAGAAGCATGAAACGGATCTCATTGAATTGGCTTTAGGTAAAAAGGTTATCGTCCTATTTGGGAAACCATGCTCCGATATTGATGAAGGGTTTCTAAAAGTAGGTAACCGGGTAAAGACAGGGCAAAGGCTATCTCTTCGTGATGCTGATGATGAATACTTTATCTCGCCGGCTACAGGCACAGTTACCGAGATCTCGGAACATATCGGATATCTGGGTGTAAACCAAACATCCATTTCCATTAAGACCGAAAAGGATGAACAATGGGATGATGAGTTCCGGAACTCCGGCGGAACGGTCTCTTCTGAAACCGCCGTAAAATTCCTTGGAAGGCTGCCGGGGTGTTCTAGTTTCGCCTCCTTTGTTAAAGCAGCTCCAACATTGGATACCATCGTTATTAAAGGCATTGATGAGGATCTCCTGATCACCACCAATCAATTTATCATCAACAGTAGAACCGAAGCCCTGAAGGAAGGTATAGGTTATCTAAGAAGGATTACCGATGCAAAAAGGATTATCTTGGTTGTCCCACCTGCCCTGGTGAACAAAGCGGAAGAGACCGGCACCGAGGTGAAGGTTGTTGATCCTGTCTATCCCCAAGGCTTACCCGAAATGGTAATGAAAAAGCTCCTTGACAGGACCGTGCCGGAGGGCAAAACCTGTGAACAGATGGGAGTGGGCTTTATCTCTTCCGAAGCCGTGGCTTCTCTGGCAGATGCCTTCGGTCAAGGGCGGATACCGGTCCATAAGATCTTTGCCCTGATCAACAAGCAAGGCCTGTGTGTCAACATAAAGGCCAGGATCGGCACACCGGTAAAGGATGTCCTTGGTTTTTTGGATATCCATACCTATGCCGGTGACAGGCTGGTCCTGGGCGGTCCCATGAGAGGGAAAAGCATCTATTCCGAGGATACGCCCGTTTCTGAGGATACGGATGCGATTATGATCCAGGACAAGGAACGGGTCATATTATACTCGGATACGCCCTGCCTCAACTGCGGCGAGTGTGTAAGGGCCTGTCCGGCAAACCTTCCGGTAAATATGCTGGTAAGAGTCCTTGAGAACGGGCTTTACGAAGAGGCTGCGCAGGAATACGATCTGCTCTCCTGCATCGAGTGCGGTCTCTGCGCCTATGTTTGCGTAGCGCGAATACCGGTTTATCAGTTCATCATGCTGGGGAAATATGAATTTGAAAAGCTGAAAAGTGCGGAGGAACTCAATGCCTGACCAGAAATTGCTCCTCGGCTCACCAGCCCCCTTCTGGCACAACGGGAGCAGTATAAAAGCCAGGAGTTATAATATTATATTGGCCTCAATCCCTGCCGTGGTCGCGGGTATCTATCAATATGGAACACCTGCCCTGGGTGTTGTATCCCTCTCCATATCCTTTGCCATGCTCTGGGAACTGCTCATGAATCTCGCCATGGGAAGAGATCTTAGTATCGGGGACGGGAACGCCGCGGTTATAGGCCTTATGTTCGCCATGCTGATACCGGCTACCACTCCCTGGTGGGCCGTATTGACCGGAACATTCGTGGCGGTAGTTGTTGGAAAACAGATCTTCGGAGGGATTGGCTGCAACCTCTTGAATCCTGCTCTGGTTGCTATTGCCATACTGATGCTTTCATGGGAAGGACTGCTCAATTTTGATGAGGCCCTGGTAAATTATGATTTGGGCTTTTACGCGGCGTATCCATTAGGGGCATTAAAACATCACGGAGTATCCTCCGTTGGATATTATAGCCCCCTTGACCTGCTCCTGGGCCGACAGATTGGAGGAATAGGTTCCACTTTCGGGCTGGGTCTGATAATCGGTGGATTGTATCTGATGCTGAGGGGGCACATAAGATGGGAGATACCTATCTCCTTTCTTGTAGGCATATTTGTCACGTCCCTCATTTTTAATATGGCTAACCCCGATAAATACGCAGGCCCCGTCTTTCATCTCCTGACCGGTTACACCTTGATCGGCGCCTTCTTTCTCGCCACGGAGGATTCATCTTCACCGGTCAATTTCGTAGCCATGCTCCTTTACGGGACAATGGCCGGCATACTCACCATATTGATACGCAATATAGGCTTCTTTTTAGACGGCACGGTGTTTGCTATTCTCATGCTCAATGTGGCCAGTCCGCTTCTGGACAAGATCAGACCGAAGGCCATGGGAAAGGGGGTTGATTATGCGTGAGATGGTGAGACTCTTTGTGGCTGTGGCCGTCTTCAGCGCGGTGGCAGGCGGTTTATTGTCCACGGTGAAAAGTGTCACTCAAGAAAGGATCGAG
Source organism: uncultured Desulfobacteraceae bacterium (assembly GCA_964418945.1). Taxonomy (GTDB): domain Bacteria; phylum Desulfobacterota; class DSM-4660; order Desulfatiglandales; family HGW-15; genus CAYUYB01. The sequence continues at coordinate 8,492 of CAYQNR010000066.1, read as the reverse complement.
CTTCAGCAGCTCACCTTTGTCAAAGGGCCTACCATATCCAAGATAATGGAGGGGTGTTCCAACAATCCCTTTGACGATAGATTCAAACTCAAAGATGGTGAAAGGGAAATAGATTTCTTTATAGGAGAATTTGACGGCAAGCAAAATACCGTGGCCTTTGAGGCTTACGGAAAAGGTTTCGGCGGAGAAATAGGTGTTATGGTCGCTGTCAATATTGAAAAGGATGAGATCGTGGGTGTGGGTGTGACCACTCATAGTGAGACAGCCGGGCTCGGCTCAAGGGCCAAGACCGACCCCTCCTTTAGCGAGCAGTTCAAGGGAATGTCAATTGAAGATACCTTCATGGTGAAAGCGGACGACGGAGAGATAGACGCGCTCAGCGGCGCCACAGTAACGTCCCGCGGCGTATGTGCCGCTGTTATGGAAGCCTCGGACACCTATAAGCGCCTGAAGCATGAGATTGTTAATAATATGAAGACCTGATTATATGCCAATTTCCAACCGGACAATGTTGATTTTTATCAGAAATGCAGGGAGATAATAGGCTATGGCAAAAAGCGTTGTTCAGGAATTTACCAAAGGACTGTGGGCTGAGATCCCTCCCTTCAGACTTGTCCTGGGTCTGTGTCCTACCCTGGCGGTAACCAAGAGCCTGGAAAACGGGGTGGGCATGGGGATAGCTACAACCTTTGTCCTAGTCTGCTCCAACGTCCTTATTTCATTGCTCAGGAACGTTATTCCCAAAAAGGTAAGGATAGCCTGCTATATTATAGTAATCGCTACATTCGTGACCGTGGTCGAGCTTTTTATGCAGGCCTATGCCTATCCTCTGTTCCTGCAGTTAGGGATATTCATACCTCTCATCGTGGTCAACTGCATAGTCCTGGGTCGCGCGGAGGCCTTTGCCTCCAAGAATAAGGTGTTTCCTTCTTTGGCGGACGGACTGGGCATTGGCATAGGATTCACCCTTTCTTTGGCGGCCCTTTCCACCTTTAGGGAAATCCTGGGCAAGGGCACCCTGACTCTTCCTTTTATAGAGGGTCCCATCAATGTCCTGGGCCCCTCGTTTCAGCCCTTTTCCTTTCTAATCGAGGCGCCGGGGGCCTTCATGTGCCTGGGTCTTATGCTCTGTGTGATGAACATGCTTGGGAAGAAATAGATATAAACCGGTAAGGAGACACATATGGGTGAATATATTTTGCTGGCAATAAGTTGCATCTTTGTTAACAACATCCTGTTGATGCAATATCTCGGAAACTGTCCCTTCATGGGTGTATCCAAAAGGATGGAAACCGCCACCGGTATGGCGATGGCGGTTGTCTTCGTGCTGGTAATGGCCGGCGCGATTACCTGGGTGGTTAACGCCTTTGCTTTGGATGTATTCGGGCTGGAATACCTCCGAACCCTGGCATTCATCCTGGTAATAGCGTCCCTTGTTCAGTTTGTGGAGATGTTCTTAAAAAAGAGTATCCCTGCCCTGTATGCCGGTCTGGGCATATTTCTTCCTTTGATCACCACAAATTGTGCGGTAATGGGTGTATGTCTTATAAATGTAAGGGAAGAATATAGTTTTCTTGAGGCATTGGTGACATCTTTTGCCTATGCCGTGGGTTTCGGCCTGGCCCTGGTCCTGTTTGCCGGGGTTCGGGAGCGCATCATCCTGGCCAGGGTGCCTAAACCGCTTCAGGATACGGCTATCGGCCTGGTGGGTGCGGGAATGATGTCTCTCGCCTTTTTCGCGTTCAAGGGAATGGCATAAAACAGGGGATGTAAATCAAACCTGATAGAGATTTACAAATAACCTGAGATATTAGAATGGGAGGTGCAGATGCTGGGCGGAGTTGTATTGATGGGTGCTCTGGGTACGGCGGTAGGAATCGGACTGGCCTTGGCGTCTAAGATATTCTATGTGTGGGTGGATCCCAGGATCGAGGCCGTGGAAGATGCCTTACCCGGAGCGAACTGCGGCGGATGCGGTTACCCGGGATGCAGTGCTAACGCAGCGGCCATCGTGTCAGGAGAGTCGTCAGCTTCCTCCTGTGTAGCCGGTAGTCCAGAGGTCGCATCCGATATTGCCGAGATAATGGGAGTCAAGCTGGAGGCCAGGGAGCCCGATATAGCCAAACTAGGATGCACATACGGCATTCAGGAAGCCGACCTCAAGTATTCATATAACGGAGCCATGGACTGTCGAGGCGCCGCCCTTTTAAGCGGCGGCTCAAAGGTTTGCCCCATAGGTTGTCTGGGTCTTGGGACCTGTGTGGATGCCTGCCCTTTTGATGCCCTTTCAATGGGGCCGGACAACCTCCCTGTAGTTAATGTTGACCGTTGTACCGGGTGCGGTACATGTGAACGCGTCTGTCCAAAGAATATTATCACCCTTTCCTCCTATTCAAGGCGCATTCAGCACGAATTTACCACGGATGAATGTACCGCCCCATGCCAGAGGTCTTGCCCCGCCGGCATAGACATCCCCGCCTATATTAATGAGATAAAAAATGGAGATTACCTGAAAGCGGTGAGGATCATCAAAGAAACCAACCCTTTTCCTCTGGTATGCGGACGTATCTGCGTGCATCCCTGCGAATATGAATGCCGGAGGAACCTGGTGGATGAACCGGTGGCCATCAATCCTTTGAAACGCTTCGTAGCTGATTATGAAATGAATTCCGGCCAGCGCACCCATAATCCAAGGGCGCCGGAGACAGGGAAGCGTGTGGCGGTGGTGGGAGGAGGGGCCGAAGGATTAACCGCCGCCTATCTGCTTAATCGTTTGGGGCACGACTCCACGGTCTACGAATCCACGTCCAGGCTGGGGGGGTTGCTGAGGACCGGTATTCCCCGGAACAGGCTCCCCAGGGACGTACTGGACTGGGAGATCAGCGGCATCCTGGATGCCGGCGTCCAGGCATTCACCGATCAGAGGCTGGGAAAAGATTTCACTGTTGAATCCCTGTTAAAGGACGGCTTTTCAGCCGTGTTTGTAGCCACCGGCGGGTGGGATACCCAGTTGTCGGGGAGGCTGACAAACGACAGTCCCACTTATACTTTGCCGGGCGTGCACATCCTTGTAGATTTTATACTTAATCAACGTGCCGGTAAGAGGCCTTCCATGGGGGAAAATATCGCCATACTGGGAGGTGGTAAGGCCGCCCTGGAGGCCGCCGTGAACTGTCTTGAAGAGGGAGCGAGGGCCGTATCCATCATTAACCGTGTGGCGCGGGATAGATCTCCAATACCTGAAAAAGATATGTCGCAGGCAGAGGAACAGGGGATAAAGTTCTTTTTTCAAACCGCAGTTACCAGGCTTTCCGGTGAAGGCGATAAGCTGACACAGATTGAGGTCTCGCGTGTTTCAGAGTCCGGGGAAGAGATCAGCGATAGGGATGTCATTCCGGTCGATACCTTGCTTACGGGCGCGGGCAGGTTTCCGGAACTTATCTATGTCCCTTCATTCCAAGAGGGTGAGGATAGAGAGGTCCGGGAGACAGAAGGACCTGTCAGGTGGGAGACGTTTACATCATATCCCGGACCTTTTGCTCAACAGGATATAGGTATATTTCGGCCCGGAGAAGAGGCAAGTGATTATAAGGCGGTGGTTGAGGCTATCGGTTCCGGAAGAAGGGCGGCAAGCTCCGTACACAGGTACCTTACGGGTGAACCGGTGGAAGCTCCTTCAAACATGATCAGAAGCCACACAAGGGTCCTGAGTCTGTCTGAACTGGAGCCGGTATCTCACGCGGCCCGCGTGAACATGGATGAGTTAACTGAAGAAGAGTCCATCAACAACCCCGACATGGAGATCGCCAAAGGCTATTCCGAAGAACAGGCCCGCCTGGAGGCAAGCCGCTGCCTGCAGTGCGGCCTCATCTGTTACCGGAGGAATGAAGGGACACTGCATTAGGGGCGGAGAGGATACGAGTCATCCTGGGATAAGAACTATCCCCGGACCTCTTTCCGGCGCGTTCAAACATTCTTAAACCCCAAAACGCTATTCCCAAAAACACCGCACCTCCTGTTACGGCGCCCCATGTTGAGTCGGTATGGAGAAATTTGGCAATAAAACTCCCCAGGAAAGCCCCTAAAATAAGAAAAATGATCGGAGTCAGATAGACAAGGGCTGATAATTTTAGCAACGCGCCTTCCGGAAGGCTTATCTCCACATAATCTCCCACCTGCGCCTGCAGAACATTGGGCATCTCCACCAGTATATCCCGGGATGAGATATCGCAGGAATCCTTTGAGCTGCAGTGCTTGCAGGCCGATCTTTGCCGGACGCGCACCACAGCGATTCCTTTATTGAGCTTTTCGACTATGCCCTGTTCGGATACCATGTTAATTCCTTCCATCCGGTTACTGACTACGTAAAGAAGTGAATGAGGGTTCAAGGCCCTTCGACGGTGCCTCTCGGCCATGAGACATGTCGACGAGCTCATGTCGAGCCGCTCGAGGCCGAATGACTCAGGGCCATGAGTCCTTCGACTTTACTCAGGACTGTGAGCTTGTCGAACAGCGTGTCGAACGGGTCAAGTATACTAATAAAGTCTATTAGGCTGAAGGCTGTTAGGTTTTAGCTATTAGCTGTTTCCTTATCGCCTTTTTCATATTGTTCGCTCGCTCAGTCCAAGCCCTCACACATCCCCTTTCAAAAAATAGCTAAGAGGAGGTCACGGCTGTTCTTGGAAAGACGACATCTCAAAAAGAATTCCACCCAAGGCCTGCAGTGGGCTTGTTTTCAAGGGTTTGCTCCACCAGAACCCCTGGCAGAATATGCCGTTGCCACCAGGAAAAGGTTTGCCAAACCCTTGAAAATAAGACCACGTCCACGGAATACTATAGATGTCGTCTTGAAAAGAACCGCCGTGACCGGAATCAGCGATACCTTTATCCAGCCATGACCTAAAAGTAGTATCGAACTTCCGCGTTAATAGACCAAGACAACAGACCAAATTCACTCCTGATCCGGTATCTCTCCGGGTCTTTACCTAAAGGAACCCCGAGATTAACCGCTAGCTCGGACTCATTTGACAGGGAGTACACGACATTAAAGGAACAGAGGCTTGAACTGTCTTCCAGATTGGTGATTAACGTCATCTGGCCGTTCAACAGGGGACTAAACTGATATCCCACGCCCAAGGCTGTGTAATTCCGGCCTAGATAAGCAATCTTTTCGGCTTTTGGGGCCGCACCTAAGGCCGCATATTGGTAATCCTCACCCAATCCGCTGCCATGATAAAAGTATTCCAGCCTCACATCCAGGCTGTTTTCCCAATGATGTTCCAGACCCACGGAAATCTCAGTAGTGGTTTCTTGTAGAGGATCATCCGGATTACTGAGATTCCCCTCTGCTCGAATGCCCAACCAACGGAACAAATCACCCTGCAGTGAACCACCTATAACCTCACTGTCGCATACCAAGCCAGCTAGTAATGACCACTCGAAATCGCTGAACACAGTGGAGACCCTGCCGATATAAGAGGAGCGATTGCCCGTAGGACGATTGCTCCAACCTGTATCGCTATCAGGATCCTGATCATAGCCGAGAACGTTTATTAAGGATAATTGGGAAAGATCGCCCAGCCGGACTTCGGCCCGGATTGCGTCCACACCGGGTTTATACACGCGATAAAAGGCCTGGGCCGCAAAGGGAGCGAAAAAATCGTTGGGTGAAAAATAGAATGTGGTTGCCAGGTTGATGGGCTGACGCCCCAGGATAAGGTCAAGGCGGTCCTTCGACCATCGGAGATTGAGCCGGTCCAGGGCCATATGTATGTATCTTCTGTCGCTGAAACTCCATTCCAAGGCTGAGCTCCGTTCCACATCCAGAGGTGCGCCCAGAGTAAAGCTATCCAAGACTGTATTATCAGAGAAGTATGTCTGATAGGCGTTTACCTCCATGGTTAAGGTATCACGGATGCGGGTCAGCATCATCAGACGCATGATGCCCGCAATGTTACATTTTGACCGGTCTTTGAAAAACATATCATTATCAGGATATCTCCGGCAGTAGCCCAGACCCCTGATCATACCCCTCAATTCCACATATCCTTCATTACCCTGCCGTTCATAGAACGCAGCGGCAGGTAATGAAAAAGCCACAAAAATGACAGTAAAGATGGATAACCGGAAAAGGGGTTTATGGCTTAAATAACGTATCAACTGAGAACCTCATCTCTTTCCAGCTTTCCGTCCCTCAGGCCGATAACCCGATGGGCCCGCCCCATAACCCTTTGATCATGCGTGGAAAAGAGGAATGTCATTCCCGATTCTCTGTTCAGTCTTTCCATGAGATCCAGCAATGAATCCGCCGTAACGGAATCCACGTTCGCCGTAGGCTCGTCGGCCAAGATGATAGCCGGTTGCGTCACTATGGCCCTTGCTATAGCCACTCTCTGCTGCTGACCTCCCGACATCTCATCCGGACGCCGGTTTTCAAGCCCTTCCAGACCCACCTGTGCGACCACGGCTGTTACCCTTTCCCGGCACTCATGTTCAGGAACACCCTGCAATCTCAGAACGAACTCTGCGTTTTCATAGGCTGTCATAACCGCTATAAGATTATATGCCTGAAAGATAAAACCGATCCTGTCCCTTCGGATAGCCGACACCCGGGAACGGCTTAACAGATTGATATCTTCTCCCTCCAGAAACACCTTACCCTTGGTTGGAACATCCAGCCCGCCTATGAGATTCAGAACCGTGGTTTTCCCGGAACCCGAGGGACCGCAAAGGGCGACAAAGCCTCCTTTATAAACATTAAATGACAGTCCTTCCACCGCCCTTATATCTATCTTTCCCTGCCGGTAGAGTTTTGTGGCTTGTTCCAGCCTGACAATCGCCTGATCCGACATCACATCTCCTTCTCTACAGTGTTTTTAGGCTTTCAACCGGAGGAATCCTTCCCGCCTTCCATGCCGGGTATATTCCCGAAAAGATGGTTAGGGTAAAGACTCCCGCCAGGATTGCGAAGGCACTTTCTTTAAACAGACTGATCTTTAACAGCGGGTCCACCAGTACCCCGCTGGCGCTGTAGTCAGTGCCGATCATAGCGCTAAAGTCTATACCCCTGTAATACATATAGGCATACCAGGGCGCTGTAATAATAACGCCCAGTAGAACCCCCAGTATACCCAACCATATAGATTCCATAATCACCAGTCTGAAAAGGGTGGAGGGGGACATCCCGACAGCCATCATTACTCCAAACTCTCTTGTTCGCTCCATAACACTCATAAGCAGGGTGTTCAATATCCCAGCCGCGATCAGGAGACCCACCAGGACCTGGATGATATAGTTGCCGCTCTTATCCAGGGTGATGATTCCGGCCAGTTCGGCCTGTGTCTGCTTCCAGGTCAGGACCTCCCTGCTGGGACTGCCCACAGCGTTATTTATCTTCTCTCTCATCCTCTCAGCATGCCGCTGGTCTTCAATAACCACGGCTACCAGTGTGGCATCACCCGGGCCATAGCTCAGCACAGCCCTCATTCTGTCGATAGGCAGAAGGAGCATGGATCCGTCCGCCTCGCTTACGCCTGTCTCGAATATTCCGGTTACGCGAGCAATCTCACTTACGATCTCTCCGTTCACATCAGTTGTTGTATAAACAAGCTTTTTCCCTATGCCGATATTCAGCTTATCCGCCACTTTGGATCCCACCACCGCACCCAGGCCGTCCGTACCCGCAAAGACACTCCCTTCTATGATTGACCGAATAAACAGATTCTGCTCCTTTGATTCCATGGCAGGATCAATCGCTATGAACGCCCCGCCAATACTCTTGTTGGCGCTGGCCAGCATGGCCTGACCCGTGATTCTGGCAACACAATGCCTCACCCCGGGTATTTCCTTCATCCTGGATAGTATGTCATCCGTGTTCAATAACCTCTTATCCAGAGAAGGTGTATCATTATATCCCACCGGCTCGATAGCAACATGTCCCAATCCCATTTCAGCACTTGTGTTGATCATTTTGGTGTAACCATAATCTCCGGTGCCGCAAAAGGTTACCGAGAATAACACCCCGAAACCTATGGAGAAGGCGGTGATATAGGTTCGGCGTTTTCGCCGCCACAGGTTACGCCATGCCATCTTGTATAGTTTCATCTGAAGTTCACTCCTGACGGGTCGCCGTAAATACGATACTTCTAACATTCGCGTATTACGTTCACGGTACTAATACTATCTTTTAGGGTTCTTCCCCTGGAATCCTTGAATCCTGTCATTAACCGAATTAACCAATCGACTATTTAACCATTAACCTATGAGCTGTTAGTTATTAGTTATCAGTTATTGGTTATTGGTTAAATGGTCGAATAGTTAAATCGTCAAATTGTTGAATAGTCAAATCGTTAAATAGTCGAATGGTTAAATGGTCGAATGGTCAAATCGTTATGACCCTATTTAACGAATCAACCATTCAACTATTTAACTATTTTACCTTCTAATCCTCTTTCCTCTTTCCTCTTTCCTCTTTCCTCTTTCCTCTTTCCTCT
>CAYQNR010000065.1:7063-16821 GCA_964418945.1 uncultured Desulfobacteraceae bacterium | reverse complement strand
TATCACAAAAACGGCAACCCCGCAGCAGAGCTGCCAGGAATTCTTTTGATTAAAAAGTACAATAAATTGGTAATCTTTGATATGATCCTTCAAAAAAGGAATCGCATTATGGAATCAGCCCCTAAAAACTTATACAACCGTGAACTGCACACCCTCCTCAACTTCAGTGCCCTGATTAATTCTTCGCTTAAAATAGAGAGTGTCCTCAATAACGCAATGAAATGGGCGGAGGAATTTATGGATGCCGAGGCCAGCTCAATATACGAACTGGGCGAAACCAAAGATGAATTATTCATCAGGTTGGCAAGAGGAGAAAAAAAGGACCCCGTGAAAGGTATCCGGCTCAAAGTGGGAGAGGGTATAGCCGGTTGGGTCGCACAGTCGGGCCAGCCTATGGTGGTCCCTGATGCCAGTAAGGAGATCAAGTTCAGTCCTAAATACGATAAGATAACCGGGTTTAAGACAAGATCCTTGATATGTGTCCCTCTTACCCTGAAAGGTAAGATCATGGGCGCTATTCAGGTGCTTAACAAGAGGTCCCAGGAGCCCTTTAATAACGCGGACCTTGAAATCCTGACCACCATGTCTCATCAGATAGCCGTGGCGATGGAGAATGCAAAGCTGTATAACCGTCTTGAACAGAAATTCGAACTGACAGCCAGGGAACTTAAGTTGGCCCAGGATGAATTAATCCGAACCGAACGCCTTGCCGCCATGGGTAATCTTGTTAACGGGGTGGCTCATGAGATAAGAAATCCGATTATGGTGATAGGGGGCTTTGCTCAGAGGATAAAGAACCTGTGTGACGGTAATATCGAAATCTTAAAATATTCGGACATTATACTGACGGAATCCGCCCGCCTGGAGAGGCTAGTCAAGAAGGTAAGGGAACTTGCTGATGTTCAATCCGCCTACCTGTATCCGGCTAATCTGGTTCCCGTAATTGATCAAGTCCTAAACAACTTCAGATCTCTCGCAGACAAGCAGAATGTTAAGATATTGACGTCCCTTGAAAAAGATCTGCCGTTGATCAATATGGACCCGTCACAGATAGGTATAGCTCTGTCCAATATATTGGAAAACGCCTTGGAATCAATTCCTGATAAGGGCATCCTGGAATTAAGCGTAAAGAGAAAAGATGATAATGGCATAATTATGATAATCAAAGACACTGGAGCGGGTATTGATCCGGAAGAGATGAAATCCATCTATGATCCTTTTGTAACTTCCAAGACAAAAGGGGTCGGCCTGGGTCTGACTATGGTATATCAAATTATTTCGAATCATCACGGCGAAATAAAGATCACGAGCCAAGAATCCGAAGGAACTACGGTGACCATTGTGCTGCCTTTACCTCATGACAACCATGTTTCATCCGGTTAATGAGTACGTAAAGAAGTAAAAGATTAAATCTTATTATAAGTACCTTAATGGCCCATGGGGCTCTCTTTTAAGCGGCGAAAATATTAACAGCATGCTAATTACGTAAGGTGCCACCCAGGCGGGCGGAATACTTATGAGATAATAGAAAATTCTCGAGTCCGGCCAAGTCTGGAAAAGGCTACCCGCCCGCCTCATCTTGTCTTGTGCAGGGTCATTGCACATAAACGAGTTCGCCGCTTAAAAGAGAAACCCATGGGCCATATAGCGCAAAATATTTAGATATCATTTCAAAAAGGCACAGCCCTTCGCCCTGATCTCAAACCTGCGATCCTGCATAAGGTCACAGAGCTGTTCTTTTCAAGATGACATCTCAAAAAAAATTCCACCTGAAGCCTGCAGTGAGCTGATTTTCAAGGGTTTGCTCCACCAGAACCCCTGGCAGAATTTCCCGTTGCTACGAAGAATGTGTGTGCCAAACCTTTGAAAATCAGCTCACGTCCTCGAAATGCTATAGATGTCATCTTGAAAAGAACAGGGGTGACACGGCTGACAATGAAACTTTAAGCGGTAAAGGGCCGCTTATCAGCCTTAATTCAGTGAACGAACAGGGAGCACAAAGCCCATTCTATTTATGTTCTGGTGAGTAATGCGCCCATAGTATAGCATTACAGCATAGGCTCGCGTAGCTGTTTTTGGGGAAGTGCCCTCCGTTGATCCATGCCCTGTGTTGGACCAGTAGGGCATATGTACGATAATATTCTCAAAAGGGTTGGGCTCAGCCAGGGCGGGAAATTCTTTGCTCATATCCAGCAGGCTTTCCCATTCCTTTATTGTTGGGAGCCGCCAATCCGTGTAACCGCTATGCTTGAAATCTTCACACTTCTTTCTCGCATCCCTCCAGTTAACGGCTGAAAAAAAGTCTAACCTCCATCCGTTTTTTACCCACATCAGATTAGTCCTTGTGTCCGTAACAGTACCGTCACCATTGTCCACAAAACGTCCATCCGGAGGAACAGATAGGGTAACCTGTGTCACATCCGCTTCCTCTGATAAAGTCGCCGTACTTGTTTCACCTTCTGATCCAAACACATCCCCCTCATAGAACTCATATATCCCAAAGTATTCTACGGATCCCTCTTCATCTAATTCATTCCAGAATTTGACAGCCTGATCCCTGGTTTCATATTTGCCCAGAAATACCCTGTAATATTCTCCCTTGCCGGGGACATCGGTCTTTTTCCAGAAGAGAAGCTTACCTTTATTAGTCATCCCATTAACAAAATTATTGGCATTTTTTAGTTTTTTAAAGGAGGCCAAATGGATACTATAATAGACGTTTTCAGTACAATCGGCGGTCTCAATCGGAATAAAAATTATCAGCAGAGAAACAACCAAAACCTTTATCAATAAACCCTGCAGTATTAAAAGATATGATCTCATGGCTTGATTATGGACTTTATGCAAATAATTCTAAGCCTTGCCAAAAAGACCAGAGTCTTCTAGGCAAGTTTGATGGAGTAATGAATCGCTACGGGTGATTCTTCAGTAACGTCTCTACCGAGACCAAGAATCCCCTTCCCCAGTAACACGGCTTCGTCTCTTTTAAGGGTAATGCTTTTCTTCCCTTGAATGAGCGCGAAAGTGCCGTTTGTGCTCTGGTCGATCAAAACAAATTTGCCCCGGCGGTATTCAATTCTGGCATGTGTCCGCGAAACACGGCCGTCATTGACAACTATGTCATTGTGGCTTTGCCGTCCAAGGGTAGCGCTGGGGCGGTTTTGGTCAACATGGATGTTTACGTCTTGGAATTTCAGCTCCATCTGCGATTCTATTTTGCGGGCATCAAAGGAATCGTCAACCATCACTGTAGCATCTTGTTGCTCCCATATAACCTCATAGATATTTATCTCACCGCTTTTGCCTTTAACTGTAGTTTTATCTATTATTCTGGCAGTATTCTTATACTTCTCACATAAGACTTCTATCGTTTCATCGGTGGTGACAATCTGCCGCTGTTTAGCCATGGATACCATTCGGGACGCTACATTCACAGCATCGCCAAACACATCATCGTCTTCCCTTATGACAGGGCCAAACTGAATACCCACGTATATGTTAGGAGGGGTAACATTCGGGATCTCGCTAATAACTAGTTGCTCAAGCTCCCTGTTCATACAGACCGCGGCCTCAACCGCATCATCCGCGCTGGGAAAGGTGCACATTATCTCGTCACCGATTGTCTTGATCACCGTACCTTTATTCTCAACAGTCACTCTGGAGAGAAGAGCCAGGCAAGAACCTATTAAGAATTGCGCTGTTTTATTGCCTAGTTTTTCATAAAGCTGTGTGCTCTTTGCAATATCGGCAAAAAGTATCGCCAGAGTATCATTTTCTCTAACCATGCTTTACACCTGCCACAAAAGTTGTTTTTAGAAGCGTCAGACTTGGCAAACGATCACGCTGGTATTGTCTTTGCCTCCGGCATCTAGCGCTGCTTCCACCAACTTGACTGTCATGTCGTCAACATCCTCGCTTCCCTTAATTACATCCGCAATCTCCCCATCGGGCAGCATATCATTCAGGCCGTCGCTGCATAGGATGTATATATCACCTTTTTGATAGGCAGCCCAATCGATATCAGGCACCACTCCTTCCTTTGGTCCGATAGCTTTTGTAACAATATTCTTAGTGGGTTCTTTACCCGTACGCCCTGTCCGCACCCACTCAGTATATGCGGAATGATCATGGGTAAGGACTTTAAGGGTATTATTCCTCCACAGATATAACCGGCTGTCGCCGACATGGAACCACAATACATGCCCGCTGTTTACAGGAACCAAGCCCACAACGGTCGACCCCATATATCGCTCAAGCCCGGCCTTCTTGTTATTCTCATACAGGACGGCATTTGCCTTGATTATTGCCTTATCCACTAATGAAAACAGACAGATTATCTCGGCAGGCGCACCTTCTACATTAGTGATATCCTTGAGTTCCGCCAATATCCTATCAGGTTGAAAGAATTCCGGAAGAATCTCAATAATCGTTTGGCTAGCCTTAGCGCCGTGCTCATGCCCTCCCATGCCGTCAGCAAGAAGCAAACAATGTCCCTCTTTGTCCAGATATATAGTATCCTGATTCTCGGTACGGACTCGCCCGGTGTCGGAGACACCTGAAGCGGTAATTTGCGCTCCTTTCACCTGCTGGTGTATTCTTTGAATCTGGTCCATTTTTGCTCACATTGATGACAGGCAAAACAATGAATATTAAGAGGAAATCTTTTCATTGGGCAAAACCAGTATTTCTCATATTACAGGTTTTTGCTGAAATTCAAATTAATCGAAATACTACCGCCTGTCAAGCCCTATTGTGCCCGCTGATCCACCCTAAATGCAATGATTAGATTGTAGATTTGGGTGACCGCCACAATCTCCGAAATCATCATTAATAGACAAATGCCGTTTCATCCGGTTAATGAATCCGTAAAGAAGTAAGAGATTAAACCTTATTATAAGCACCTTAATGGCCCATGGGGCTCTCCTTTAAGCGGCGAAAATATTAACAGCATGCTAATTACGTAAGGTGCCACCCAGGCGGGCGGAATACTTGGGAGATAATAGAAAATCCTCCGATCCGGCCAAGTCTGGAAAAGGCTACCTACCCGCCCGCCTCGTCTTGTTTTGTGCAGGGTCATTGCACATAAACGAGTTCGCCGCTTAAAAGAGAACCCCATGTGCCATATAGCGCAAAATATTTAGATATCATTAACTAGCGTGCTCATTAACCGGATGAACCCAAATGCCTCTTGACAGATTTTAAAATAAATTTTAACATTTATGCTTTGTTATATGAACGCTACTAAAGGGCTCTACTGATCCGGAGCGGAATGAGCGTCTTTTTTAGTACATTGCCAAATCCTGACCAAATACAAAACGTTTACGGGGTCATGAACATTCCGAGAAATGTCATATTAATACTGGCTTGCCTCATTATCCTGCTGTGGTCAAACCCGGCCAATGAAGGGCTATTCGCCTCATCAGCGGACATAGACTATGATAACGGGGTAAACCATGCTCTGATTATTGGCATAGGCGACTATGATGAGTGGCCAAAACTGCAAAGCCCTGTAAAAGACGCCACGGAAATAAGGAGGATCCTGGTAGAGAAGTATGATTTCAGCGAAAAAAATATCACTCTGCTGACTGATAACACCAAACAAAAGCCCACTCTGGTAAACATAGTGAGCCAACTGGATAGATATGTTAACCAGCTGACCGATAACGATAATTTACTAATATTTTATTCCGGTCACAGTGCCGAGGATGATGATGGAAACACCTACTGGATACCGAAAGACGCCAGAGAAAAGCTGAAAGTTACCTGGCTGAATCATGCGGATATCTGTGAACAATACCTCGGCAACGAAAACTTCAAGGCGAAAAACGTTGCCATACTGACCGATTCTGTCTTTTCCAAATCATTGTTAAAACCGACAAGCATTTCTCTCTCTCCCTATGACCTTCGATATACGCAAAAAATCCGCGAAAAGGCATCAAACAAATCCAGAGAGCTGATTTCCTTCGGGGATAAACACTGGCCCGGCAGCCAATCCACGGAAGGATATGGGCTTTTTACATATTATGTGCGCAAGGCCCTGATAAACAACTGGTTCAAGGTCATAGACCTGGAAAATCTTATCTTTGATGAAGATATCATATTTCAAGTCCGTAAGGTGGCCGGAACAAGGTTGTTGCGCGGACGGCTAAAGGACTGCCCTATGGAAAAAGGAGGTCAGACTATTATCACCAGAGTTATATCTCCTCCTACCATCAACGTAGAAGAGGCGTATGTTAATCCCAAAAAGGGTTATGCAGGCGATAATTTTATTGTTGAAGCCGTTACAACCCGATCCGCCTTTGAAGTATACGTGGAACTGGATGGCAAGAAATACCTCATGGACGGTGATGGTACAAAGTGGAGACAGACTTTAAAAGTAGCCAGTATCGGGACTTCTACCTTCAGGGTAATGGCCATAAATGAAGATGATATTGAGGGCGATACCAAAACCGGGGAAATCTCTACCTTAACACCTCTTACCGGTATGGTGAATATCACAACAGCCCAGGTCGATCCTGACAAAGGAGAAGGCGGAGATATCTTCACCTTTACCGCCAAGACAGACAACCCTGCGAAAGCGGCCGCGCTTATCATATCCGATAAGCGTTATAAAATGAGGGGTTCCGGTACTGAGTGGTCCCTTAAGCAAAAAGTGGAGGAGACCGGTAGCGTGCCTTTTTCTATAGTAGCCGTTAATGAGAACGGGGTGGGTGGCCGCCCCAGAGGTGGCTTGATTTCTGTAAAGGCGCCTGAAGTGGTTATCGTAAAGGTTGAAGCTGAACCGGCAAAGGGCTACGCTGGAGATGATTTCCTGATAACCGCAAGCACAGACCACCCTGCCCGCTCAGTTACCCTACACATGGATGGAATGACCTATGAAATGGATGGGTCAGGCAAGAATTGGCAACTCAAAAGGAATATTGCTGATATAGGAACGAAACAATTTACCGTTATGGCGAAGAATATGGAGGGATTGACAGGCCCCTCAAAGAGAAATGAAATAGTAACCACCGAAAAACCGCCCGGGATCCCTGACGTCACAAGAGTCGCTCTTATTCCGGAAAAGGTTCGCGTTGGGGAACCCTTTGTAATCAACGCAAAAACTGCCGAGCCCGCTCAGGAGGTATTCATAGAGCTTGAAGGCAAGCAGCAAAAGATGGAGGGTTCGGGGACCAATTGGAAATATTCAACCCGGATAGCAAGCCTTGGGGACACCGACTACAGGATTATTGCCAGGAATAGGGACGGCATAGAGGGTCGCTTTAAGGAAGGGACTATAACTACTACGGAGAAGGTAGGAATAGATGTGGTTCAGGTGAATGTCACGCCTGAGGAGGGAAACGTGGGAGATCCATTCCTCTTTACCGCCACCACCGGTGAGCCCGCAAAAAGCGTCAAAGCTGTGATTGGTGATAAGAGTTACGATATGGCAGGCTCCGGTACCTCTTGGTCTCTGACAGAGGAGATAGAAGATCTTGGGTCCATAGATTTCTATGTGGTAGCTTCCGATGATAAGGGTGTGGAAGGAAGTTCTATGGGAGCAAGTCTGGTGACAAAGGCACCTCCTGCCAATGTTATAGAGGCATCAGCAAAATCAGACAATGACTATGCCGGGGAAGAATTTACAGTAACAGCCACTACAGACAATCCCGCGAGCTCCGTTTCCCTGGATATCGACGGAGTGATCTATTCAATGGAAGGTTCCGGAACAAATTGGTTGTACAAGAAAAACATCCATGATGTCGGCAAATTACCTTTTGTGGTTACGGCTAAAAATATGGAAGGCGCCCCTGGCAGCCCATGGAGCGGGGAAATAACAGCCAAGCTTGCTGTCCCGGATGTTACCACCGTATCCTTGAGTCCTGAAAAGATTTATGCGGGCGAGAATCTGACTATTAAGGCGCAGACCTCTTTCACCGCTGAGGAGGTCTTTATAGAGATCGAAGGCCAAAGACAACCTATGCGTGGCGCTGGTACCGATTGGACTCTTAATACTCAAATAGCCAGTATCGGTGCCACCCCATATGAGGTTATAGCCTATAACAAAGAGGATGTATCCGGCCTCTCCAAGCAAGGAAGTATACCGACAGAAAAGAAACCGAGCGAGCTTGTCAATATTGTAACGGCAGGGGTAAACCCTGCTGAAGGATATTCCGGAGGAACATTTACCTTTAATGCCGGTACTGACAGGCCCGCTCAAAGGGTAACCCTCTCCATCGGCGGAAACGATTATGAGATGACCGGCTCCGGCACCGACTGGACTCTTTCCCGAAAGATACAGAAGACGGGAGACCTGGTGTTTTCTATTGTTGCTGTTAATGAAGACAATGTGGAGGGTATTGCCACAACAGATACATTCGCTGTATCGGAGATTACAGATCGGTATACCTATAATGAAGACGGGACCATAACCGACAAGGTAACAGGTGAAGCTAAACCCAGGTTTGTGGATAATGGTGACGGGACCGTTTCGGATTTGGCCACTAACCTGATGTGGATGCAATCACCGAAAAGGGTCGCCCTTTCATACGAAGAGGCGGAACAATATTGTAGAGAGTTGACCCACAGCGGATTTTCGGGATGGCGACTCCCCACTGCCAATGAATGGCAAAATATCATAGATAAAGCACAAGAGGCGCCGGCCTTGCCCTTGGGGCACCCCTTTAAGAATATTATTTACAGCGTGTTTTTCTGGTCCAAGACCAAACATTCAGGTCTTGCGCAGCGCATATATGTTGCTGATCTGTACACAGGGAGAATAGGCGCCCAAAGCAAAAATGATCAATATATTGTATGGCCGGTCAGATACGCTGAGTTTTCAGGAAATTGAGGCCTAATTATGGGATTTGTTACCATAGGCTCTGAATCAAACGTGGGTAACAGGAAAGACAAGAATGAGGACTATCTTGCCTACCACGCCCCTGCGGACGGCTCTATGCCTGAAAGAGGCATTCTTCTGGCCCTGGCGGATGGCATGGGCGGACGACCTGGCGGGGCTTTAGCCGCCAGGATTGCTGTTGACGTTCTGATGAAGGAATATTATAAGGATAAGTCCTCAAGTATCCCGGAATCTCTGAACAAGGCGTTTCTGAAAGCGAACAAGGAGGTTATGTCCAGAGGCGATGAAGATAGAAGCGTCCAGGGAATGGCCACAACATTGATTGCGGCGGTATTAAAAAAGAATAGGATGTATTCGGCCCATGTCGGGGACAGCCGGGGTTATATCATAGATAAAGACACTATTTCACGTTTTACAGAAGATCATTCCATTGTAGCAGGCCTGGTAAAGGCCGGATATATCAGTGAAGAGGAGTCTTTATCTTATCCGGGAGGAAATGTAATCACAAGAGCAATAGGCCTTGCTCCAGATCTGAATGTTGACGCGCCGAAAAATGACAGGAAATTAAAACGCGGTCAATACATAATGTTGTGTTGTGACGGTCTCCATAAAGATGTGCCTGATGAAGAGATACTTAAAATTGTAATGGAATTCAGAGAACCGTCAACAATATCTGAAAAGCTTATACAAAAAGCACTTGAAAACGGCGGCGATGACAATGTAACCGTCCTGATCGCAAGGATAGACAAGACCGGTTTCTTATCGGGACTCTTAAGTTAGAAGATCCCATAAGTGAACTAAACTTAAAGAATATGGGTTTGCCTGACCGCTAACAGCGATAGCAAACAGATTTGTTTTCAATCCCTTGAGGTAATCCTGAATGGCTGAAGAACGGATAGGTGATTATGAAATAGTAAGT
>CAYQNR010000065.1:0-6963 GCA_964418945.1 uncultured Desulfobacteraceae bacterium | reverse complement strand
CTTGAGGTAATCCTGAATGGCTGAAGAACGGATAGGTGATTATGAAATAGTAAGTTCGCTGGGAAGAGGCGGCTTTGGAAGCGTTTATAAGGCAAGGTCCGCTAGCGGCAACCTTGTTGCGCTGAAAGTCCTTAATCCCCAGGTGCTTGATAATCAAAAGGTCGTAAAGAAATTCTTTCACGAGGCCATGATCCTTGCCAAACTGGATCATCCTAATATTTGCAGACTTATAGAGTTCTTTCCAGACGCTCAAAATTACGCCATTGTAATGGATTATATTGAAGGTAAAGAATTGAAAGAACTCCTGCAAGAGCAACCGGATGGTCTTTTGCCTTTTGACAGGGCCTTCCGGATAGCCAAACAGAGCCTGGCGGCATTTCAATATGCCCATGAACACGGGATACTGCACAGGGATATCAAGCCCGCCAATATCATGATCGACAAACAGGGAAACAGCAAGATTATGGATTTCGGCATAGCAAAGGTTGCCGGCGCAGCAACCCATGATACTGCCGCCAGCATGCTTTCCATCCATTACACCCCCCCGGAAAGATTTGACCCCAGCAGGGACGTTGACGCAAGATCCGATATCTACTCTCTGGGCCTTGTATTTTACGAGCTTTTTACTGGAAGGAGGCCTTTTGACGTCGAAGAGACATCACAGATTATGTTCTGGCATCTCAATGAGATACCGGAATCACCCTCAACCTACGTGGCAGGGCTTCCTGAGGAGGTAAGTTCGGCCATTGAAAAGGCCCTTGAAAAAGACCCCGATGACCGGTTTCAAGCTTTTGGGGAGTTCAGCGACGCTATAGGAGAAGGGCTCCCGGGCTTCGATTATACGGCTCAGTTGTCTGATAATGAAGCGACCTCTTTCGATCAGACAGTCGCAACATCGATTATAGAACCCAAGTCGATTAAACCAAAACGTCCCAAGAAAAAGAAGGGGCGCGGCCTGCCGGTGCCCTTAGTCGCGGGAATCTCATCCGCGGCCCTCATAGTTTTGCTTGTAGGTGGCTTTCTTGCCTATAAGATCGTTATGCCCACAGGACAGCAAGATCAATTAACCAGCACGGTGAGGGAAGCCCCGACTATCGCTGTTGAAGGCGGATCGCTTAACACAAAAGGCTTTACCGAGATCACACATGAAAAAGATAATAGTGTGATGATTTTTATCCCCGCCGGCCAGTTCACCATGGGTTCCGACAATTATAGTTCTGAAAGACCCGTGCAGACCATTTCGCTGGACAGCTATTTCATCGACAAATACCCTGTCACCAACAGCCAGTTTAGGAAATTTGTTGAAGAGACCGGATACGTAACCGACGCTGAAAAAAACGACTCGGGCAAGGTCAGAATGGGCAGGCGCATGAAAGAATTTACGGGTGCAACATGGAAGATGCCTAACGCATCGACTCCCATTGAGGGAAAAGACGATCATCCGGTAAGCCAGGTATCCTATAATGACGCTATTGCCTATTGCGAATGGGCTGGAAAAGATTTGCCCACCGAAGCCCAATGGGAAAAGGCGGCTAGGGGCCCCAACGGTTCCACTTACCCCTGGGGAAACTCGGACCCCGACGATACCACGGCCAACTTTGCGGACAGCTTTATCGACGGAACCACTCCTGTAACTGCATATGAAAGAGGACAAGGCTATTACGGCGCTTTTGATATGGCAGGCAATCTCTATGAGTGGTGTAAGGATTGGTACGTGGATGGACAGAGACAACCTGAGAATCCTACCGGACCCGATACGGCAACCATGCGCGTACTCAAGGGAGGTTCCTTTAGCGAAGGAATAGACAGCATGCGCTCGTCAAACAGGATCAGCGACGAACCCGCTTCCAGTGCTGTTATTTACGGTTTTCGCTCCGCAAAAAAGAAGGAATAAGTGCGAATCTGTCAGCTGTTAGCTATTAGCTGTTAGCGGTCAGGTTTCAGTAAAAATTATAAAAACAAAGGATTGACTGATCGCTGACCGCTGTATACTGATACGCTATTTATTCAACTCTTTCAACACATCATCCGTTATATCAACGCTTGGGTCCAGATAGCCTATAGCGTTAGCATCCTTTAAAATAATAGTATACCTTTGCTTTTTTGCTACCTCCTTCAAGACGGGATCCGCCTTCTGCAATATTATGGCTACTAGCTCCTGGTCCTCATTGGAGATATCTTCCTTCGCATCCTCCAGAAGTCTTTGGTAATCCTTATATGCCCTGTTGAGCTCCTGTGCTTTATCCCGTCTTTCAGCGAAGTCCATACTTTCGCCCTGCTCATCAATAAGGGCCCTGAGTTCATTTATCTCTTTAAGCTTACCCTTGAGTTCCTTCTCTTTCTCGCTGCGCAGTCTCTGGATATCCTCCTTGGCCGCCTTGCCCATGTCGGATTCATTGACAAGCCTCTGCAGATTTATGTAACCTACTTTTTCAGCCGCATAAGACGCAACGTTTAATACCAAAAGTATAGCAGCACAAGACGCAATTGATAAAATTACCCTTCTTCCCATATAAATCTCCCTTATCTTATTAGTTGAATGGTTAACTCGTTAATTGGTTATTAGTTATTGGTTGTCAGCTATCAGCATTCAGCTATCGGCTTTGGCGCTGACCGCTGAAAGCTGACGGCTCATAGCGCCCTCTAGTATCTAGTCTCTAGTATCCAGCATCTAGTATCCCACACCCAGGAATGACAACCTGAGCAGAGCCACATCCTCCGCTACCCCTAACAGACTCGGCATATCCTTCACATTCATCAAATCCGGTGTGCCGAACATATAGGGACGTTGAAGAAGCGTAAACCCATCTCCAAACTCGTCAAATTCTTCCTCGGTTTCTTCCTTCTCTTCTTCCTCCTCCATTTCTATATCAATCCACAATGGCGGGGCCATGAAAAAGTCTTCCCCACCTGATGATGCCAATAATTCTTCAAGCGCCTCCTGCTGTGGAGAAAATACGATCAACGCTGAACTGGAAAGCAATCCCAGTATATTGGCATCCGGGTCTATTTGATAAATGCCTATCTGGACGATTCCAGGCCGTTTAGGAAATGAGATTCTAGGATCAGGCGGATACTCATCAAGCCTTCCTCCTCCTCTCTCCTCTCTAGTCGGCTCACCGGATACCCTATCCGGAACAGGATCTTCCACGCTAAGTACAGCGGCATAATCTCCGCGAGCCATCTCTCCTATTGTCGCCGCGTATTCCGTCTGAGGATGCTCCCCAAATCCCGTGAGCATCGCCATAATATTGACAACATCCAGCTGAGGAGGAGCCGTTAATCCCACTGTGCCGGCAACAATAAGCACATCCTGACCTCGGATAACGTTATCCAGGGTGGCTGTACCGTCTCTCCATGCTATATAGTCGCTATTTTCATATACCGGCATAAAAGCATCCTCTTCATACTCGCTTGTGACTACATTACCGTTAAGGGATCCTATCATAGTGAGTCCGATATTGCCCTCTTCACCGGCATCGATAGAAACGAAAGACATACTGTTCTTCCCGAGTTGTTCTTCATAAAGGGCCACCTGAGTGATTTTGTTCGCGGTTACTGCAGTTTCCGACACCTCGAGGTATATACCGCCATTGCCATTGCTCGCGTCTGCCGTAAGATTTCCATATACAAGAACCATGACCGGGATATCCGTATCTATTAGATATTGTTCGATGCCTTCTTCCACTTCATCTACCTCCCAAGCATCGCCGATACGGGCACCATCCGCCATAACGTAAAGCATCAGGTCATTCGCCGTTATCACGCCACCGCCGCCGTCCAGAATATTACCCGACTGAGCAACCAGGGTGAGATTGTCCATCACATTGCCAATATTTGCGCCTGTGGTAATATTTCCTGTCTTGGAATTCAGGCTCACCAACTGTGTGGAGCTATGTGTATTTAGGGTTATTCTATTAGTATTTAAAGCATTATTTTCGGAAATATAGATGTCTCCGGCATTTCCTGACCCACCGCTAGTAAGGGTTATTGTCCCGGTCGTGTCGGTGTTAATGTCCCCGCCGATCCCGATTCCTCCGGCAGTAGCCGCTAGGATCAGGTTATCAGCGGTCAAGGCTGAGGTATTGTCAGTGAGATTACCCGTGATGGCCCTGATATTCAATGTATGACCGCTCGCGTTCACCGTGCCCAGGCCCACCCCATTGGCCTCGGTTACAAATACATCGCCAGTGGAGTTGGTAATAGTGAGGTCGTTTACGTTAAGATTCAAGGCATCAGACGCGGAAGTCCCGACACCGGCCGCACTCGTGATCGTCAAACCTGTACCGCTAACGGTCGTTGTGTCGTTACCTGCTTTATCCGTAATCTTTCCCGCTGCTTCCAGCCCAATATCACCGGTGCCGGCGTTTATTGATAACAGACTCAATGCCCCACTGTCTTTAATATATATACCGCCACTGCCGTTATTTGCGCTCGCTGTCAGTGCTCCTGCAATATCTATCTCTATTGGGGCACTGTCTGTTCCAATATAAGCTCCCGCGCCATTAGCTGTTAAAGTGGCTGTAGCAGCTGTCAAGTTGGTTAGATCGGCCGCATTGCCAATAATATCACCGGAACCAGTCGTGATATTGACCGTCTTGCCTGCCGCTGTTATTGCTCCGGGCGGGCCAAAGGTAATGTTGCCGCTCCCTGTATTAAATATGGTATCCACAGAAAGGACAGCATTTCCAGCTACCATAATTCCTCCACTGTTGTCGGAAGATCCGATCGTCAGTCCGCTCGAATTGGTAATCAGCGCGAGCTCCGCTGCGGTCAGGTCAAGCGCCGCCGTTGTACCACCTCCGCCAATCTCAATGCCCTGGGCCGTATTAAACGTTCTTAAGTTTATTGTTTTTGCTCCTGCATCTACGTTGTCCGCAATCTCAATCTCATCACTCATTATTGTAAGATTATTGCCGACAAAAACAGGATCGTTGAACACAGCCGAATCAGTTGCGGATATAAGGCCTCCGTCAAGATAGATATTAGTTGCCGTTAAACTCAAGTCTGACAACGCCACACTGTCGCCGACCTCACCCTGCAGATATATATCATCCGCGCTGTTTACAAGGGTAAGGGCCCAGTTATTACCCGCGTCCGAATTGATGGTACCGCCAAAGGTGATATCCCCATAATCCGTGGTGACCACCAGATCAGCGCCTAGTACAATATTACCGATAAACTCTACCCCGAATATATCGTTATAAGGTGGACTAAGCAATGATGGATCATTGGTTGGGGTATTGATGTTAATCTCTTCTCCATTAATATAGATATTTGTCGCGCTGACCTCCAGCCCTCCCAGTGGATCCACGTCACCGATTGCTCCGCTAAAAATGACATCGCCCGCGCTCTCCAGATTGAGCAAATAGTTCTTTCCCGAAGCTGAATTTATCCAACTATTAAATACTATGTCATAGGAGGGATCTCCTTCAGTCCTATAGCTTGTTTCTGAGGTCAGGGTTACACCACTAAGAAATTCCAGGGTGCTGTATGTTGTTATTGTCCCTACTTCAATAATATCATTGGCACCGCCACTCTTAATCTCCCGTAGCTTAGCGGATAGCGATGAAGCCGTCATTAATCTGTTGATCTCATTATTGTTATTATCAAACCATATTTTTAATACCCCCTGATTTACATCTACTGTATCGAGCGTTACATCACGATCCGACTGTATAAGGAGGTTTGGATTTTTACCTGCTGAAGCTGATATCGGAGCCAATCGGATCTGTGCATCTAACCGTAGGTCTCCATTATCTCCATATGCAACTATACTGTTATGTCCAGCCAAGGTAAGATCATCGAAATCTTCTGGTATCTGATGCCCTGTAAGAAGAATCCCGTCAACATTATTCCATATCTCTATTTTGCCATTACTTGCGACAAGATCTACTTCTAAAGCAAGTGTCACCGTTGTAGTATTTGCAATGCTAATCCCTTCCGCCGTTACATTGCCATTAATATTTACCCCGGCGTCTGCATTGTCCATGGACAATGCCCCATTTACGGCAAAATCACCTGTAACATTTATTTTATCCCCTCCTGTCCCTCCGTTTAAATTGAGATTCGTAACAGTCGGCCCACCGCTCATATTGATAGTATTACCCGCCAATCCTGCGTTTAGCGTAAAGTTTTCAATATCCGTGTATGTGATTGCTGCACTCCCCGTCCTGGTTAAGGTTGTGGCATTCATGGTGTATGTGTTCACTGTTGTATCGCCCTGATCATTGATATTCAATGTATCACCACCCGTGTGGGTTGAACCGTTCACTGTCAATACTCCTGAAATATTATCAAGAGAATTTGTTAAACTACCGATATTTATCGTGTCATCTCCGTTCCCGGTATTCAGAACGCTAATTACAGATCCATTGGTAGCCTGGACATTGAAAGTGTCGCCGCCGGACCCTAAAGTTATATTCAAATTTTCAAGGGTGTTATATGTGATTCCCGCGGTTCCAAGGCCCGTAAGATTTGTGCTTGTCAGGGTTCCGGTATTATTTGTGCTATCGGCTGCATCGCTTACATTCATTGTGTCTGTTCCAGCCTGAGCATTAATCGTCAACACCCCAAGAATCGAGTTCAGATCACTAGTTCCCATCGTCGGTGCATTCGAGCCTACATTGATAGTATCATTCCCAATTCCCGCGTTAACTGTAGTAACAGCTTCTGTACTCTGGATATTAATTATATTACTACCGCTTCCACCGGTAAGATTAACTGTCTCACTTGTATTATAGCTTATGCTTGCACCTCCCCTTGTAATCTGATTGTTTGTTACCAAGTAGTTATTATTTGAAGTGTTATCAAAACTATCATTAACATTCAAAGTATCACTGTCTCCATCCCCGTTCACTGTCAGAGCACCCACAATAAGATCAAGGGAGTGTGTTGCATCGCCAACATTAATTATGTCTAATCCAGCTCCAGCATTTATTGTCAATGCACTCGGAATATAAA
>CAYQNR010000064.1:0-17387 GCA_964418945.1 uncultured Desulfobacteraceae bacterium | reverse complement strand
TGAAAGAGGGACGTCCATAAGAAACTAAGAAACTTGACTTAGGAGGAATGATTTGATAATTTGGGTATTATGCCCAGACTTGCCAGACTGGACGCCCCCGGGATATTACACCATGTAATGATCCGTGGAATAGAGCGTCGCAAGATATTTAGAGACAATAAAGATCGGGATGATCTGTTGGAAAGGTTATCCACCATCCTGCCTGAAACCAACACATCATGTTATGGTTGGGCACTCATGTCAAACCACGCCCACTTTCTCTTCAGAAGCGGTGAATCCGGAATATCAAAGCTTATGAGAAGACTTCTTACCGGATACGCAATTACTTTCAATCGAAAGTACAAACGACACGGTCAGCTATTCCAGAACCGTTATAGATCCATAATATGCCAGGAAGATAATTATTTAATGGAGTTGGTCCGTTATATCCATCTTAATCCTTTACGGGTAAATTTAGTCACCAACATATCCGAACTGAATAAATATCCTTATTCAGGACACAGTGCTCTTATGAATACCCAAAAAGGGGAATGGCAGGATGTGAAATACGTTTTGAGTTATTTTGGCAAGAGTATATCAAAGGCCAGGAGGGAATATCTTAAATTTGTTGAAGAAGGTGTAGAACAGGGCAGGAGACCTGAATTAGTTGGTGGCGGATTGATTAGGAGCCTTGGCGGATGGTCTGAAGTCAGGAAGAATCCATTAAAGAGCAATGAGAGAATAAAGAGTGATGAAAGGATACTAGGAGATAGCGATTTTATATCCCAGGTGCTTTCTGAAGCTAATGAAGAATTAGATCGAAGATACAGGCTTAGAAGTCAGGGTTATGATATCACCGGGATTGAAAAGCGAGTTATTGATATATTTGGAATAGAAAAGAGAGGATTATACTCAGGCAGCAGGAAGCAGAAGATATCGAAAGCAAGGAGTGTTTTTTGTTACTGGTGTGTAAAGGAACTGGGTGAAAGCATGACAAGTATAGCAAAACTATTAGGTATAACCCAGCCTGCTGTTGGTTACTCGGTTGACAGGGGAGAGAAAATAATAAAAACGAATGATATCCATTTGATAAAGTAAGTTTCTTAGTTTCTTATGGACGTCCCGCATATTACGCCTATTAGAGAGAATGTTTGTTATTGACACCTGCGGCCCTTTTGCCTATATTTTTGGTAATAAAGCTAGAAGGACCGGTCATGCCGAAACTTTCCGTTTATATCCCTACCTATAATGAGGAAGACAAGATAGGGGAAGCCATAAAGAGTGTAAGCTGGGCGGATGAAATCATTGTGGTTGATTCTGAAAGCACGGATTCCACTCTGCTGATTGCCAAAGCGATGGGGGCCCGTGTGGTGAACGTACCCTTTGAAGGCTTTGGGAAGCTGCGAAATACCGCGATTGAGAACTGCAGCCATGAATGGATCTTCAGCCTGGACGCGGATGAACGCTGTACGCCGGAAGTAGCTTCCGAGATACAAGGAATTCTCAATACCCCTCACCCAGCGGATGCCTACTATATCCCGCGGCGAAATTGGTTCATGGGACGCTGGATTAGGCACTCCGGATGGTATCCGGATTACAGGCAGCCTCAGCTTTTCAGAAAAGGGGCCATGGTTTTTAGGGAAGAGGATGAGGTGCATGAAGGTTACAAATTGGAGGGACATGTGGGTTACCTCAGGCATTCTATCCGGCAGTTTCCCTTCAGGAACCTGGAACAGCTCCAGTCAAAGGCCAATCGATATTCTTCCCTTGGTGCTGAAAAGCTCATACGTCGCGGTGTTAAAGGGAGTATGGCAAAGGCATTTGCCCATGGGGTTGCCGCATTTCTCCAGATTTACGTTATCAAGATGGGCTTTCTGGATGGCTGGGCGGGTTTTACTATTGCCTTGGGAAATTTTGAGGGGACCTTTTATCGCTATGCCAAGCTTGCTGAAAGGCAATCCGGGTGGGAGATACCGCCGGAGGAACGTTGATTGCGCAGGGTCAGTTTACAGGCCTATGTGAAGAGCCTTCTTAGAGATTTAACATGTTACGAATATGGAAGAAATCCAGTCTCATTCAAACGTATCTTCACATACACATAAAAGATTAAAGATTGCCATCCTTGTACGCCGGTTTGTCACCACTGGAGGAATGGAACGATATTGTGTCGAGGTAACCAGGCGTCTGGCCCTAAAGCATGAGGTCCATGTCTTTGCCCAGGAATGGACATGGGATGGAGATAAAGAAATCACTTTCCATAAAATACCCATATTCCTCAGGAAACCCAATTTTTTGAATCTGCTTGCTTTCTCATATCTTACCGCTAGATCAATAGACGACTCATTCGACATTATCCATTCCCATGAGCGGGTCATTCATTTTGACGCCCTGACAGTCCATTGCCCATGCTTTCGCACATACATAACAGAGGAAAAAAATGCCTTGAAGCGGATGATCAAGTGGCTTGCCGTGGGGATCAGCCCCAGAAAGATGGCCTATCTATGGCTCGAAGACAGACAGTTTAGGTATAAGAGGAATAGGTTATTGTTGGCTGTCTCTGAAAAGATAAAAAAAAATGTACAGGAAAACTATGGACTTCCTGACGATTATTTGGGTCTGGCGTTTCCGGGGGTGGACGAGAGTCTGATAAGTGAAGAATATAACACTGAAAAACGCGAAACAGAGCGGGAAAAGCTGGGGATTGGAAAAGATGATCTGGTAATCCTGTTTGTGGGTACAGAATTTAAGAGAAAGGGGCTTGATGCTCTGCTTCGGGGGTTCTCCTGGATTGCCGGGCCAGGTATGAGGCTCGTGATCGTGGGAGGAGGCGAGAGGAAGAAGAGGTATCGAAGATTAGTAAAGAAACTGGGTATCAAAGAGAATGTAATGTTCCTGGGCTTGATTGAAGACATGAAAAAGATATACGCAGTATCCGATATATATGTTTTGCCCACCCTTTCCGAACCAGCGGGTATGGCTCCTATCGAGGCGATGGCGGCGGGTATCCCCACCATAATAAGCAGCTCAATATATGCGGGAAGCGCAGAACATATTAAGAATGGAGAGGCCCTGATACTGGATTCCCCTGACCAGCCCGGACAGGTTGCTGAAGCACTGTCAAGACTGCTGGATAAGAATCTAAGGGCAGATATCGGCGCAAGGGGTCGTGAACTGGCAAGGAGACTGACTTGGGATAAGACAACTCAAGACACCCTGGCCGTATATCATAGAATCGTGCACCTAAAAGAATCACAGCCTTTATTTGATCCGTAATCAAGGAAGTATCCGGGGTTCGGCAGTGTCAAGGGCCGAAGAGATATCAGGAGGACTTACGGCCTGTAACAAAAAAACAAGAGGGCAGCGTATTTTATGAACAATACGCCGCCCTTCGGCGTCCGGTCCTGCAAAACTGATTTTCGGGCAGTGACTTACCCTTATTCGCTAGGCCCGGTCAGATTACTCGTCGCTTTTTTTTGTTTTCCTTCAGGCTTAAAAAATACGGCCAACACAATAGCAATCAGTGCCAGATTGGCGGAACCATAGGAGAAACCCTCCGCTGTGACGCCGGCGATTGGACCTCCTAGCAAAGAAGAGATCACAGCCAACACAAAACCCAGAGCTGAAAGACAGATTAATACGATCCCTGTGGTACGCATAATTCTCCTCCTTTCCTCCGTTTTGATTTGTTTTATTTTATTTCGGTAAATCTTTGTCCCAGTCCTTATGTCTGTGTCAACTTCATAGACACCGGAGTGTAACAGAAAACATTATATGCCCACGGAAAAACCGTTCCAGTCGGGGCCTATATCTCCAGACACCTTGGGATACTAATTCACCGCGTCCTTTAAGGCCTTCCCTGCCGTAAATTTGGGGACATTCTTGGCCTTGATTCTGATAGCTTCGCCCGTCTGGGGATTCCTGCCGGTCCTGGCTTTTCTTTTACTGACTTTGAAGGTACCAAAACCTACCAAAGCTACAGAGTCCTTCTTTTTTAATGCCTTAGTAATAGACGAAAAAATACAGTCCACTGCTGCCTGTGCGTCTTTTTTAGTGCTTACAACCTTAGCCACTTCATTAACCAGATCTCCTTTGTTCATGTCTAACCCTCCTTGTTAAAAGTGTTACAGATGACCTCGACCATAGGACGAAGTGTGATAATAGCCCTAAAAACAGTCACTAGCATACATTGCCCCGAACAATAAAATAGGGCGATGTTGCCTTTTGCAAGAACACTCACTTGCAAATATTAAATAAAATTTCTTACATTTACAACCACAAAAATCAAAGATTTTCATTTTTTTGCCCTCTATGTGGGGATCCTGAAAAATGGTTGTTAATCTCTCCTTTAAGCGTTTTCTTAAGCGGTGGTGGAGTCCTAGTAAAAAGACAACAAGCATAGATTCAAACCGGATGCCAAAAGAAGCATAGAAAAACAATGATTGAAATTATATATAAAAGAGCCTTTGAAAGCATGGCCTCTTCGGCTTGCTTTGGCAGATATGGCTACTTATTTACGGCTTTTACTTCAGTCTGGATAATAGGTGCAAATAATGTCTATGTCAATGAAAATGCGGAGCGAGCGCCTCAGTGGAGCAATTCGACGGAGCATTTCGCCCTTCAACCGCCGTTGGGTTTTGAGAAAACATTTTCCATTATCAAAGACATAGAGGTAATTTAACATATTTGCCCTTTATATATTCGGGGCAATATTGTATAAAAACACCGTTGTTTTCATTACGGAGAAAAAAGAGTGCTTGGGCATCCTCGATAAGATACTTTCCCTTATACATGTTTTTATGGCATCCATTGGCTAGGCTAAGGCGGTTTGTTCCAACGGATATCTCCTAGGGCTATCCGTATTCTCTATTCCTCAATGTAATGAAAGGTAAAACACATTTTGTGTGCCAAGATCAATTATGAAGACGTTCTTAATGCCTCCCAGCTGGAAGCGGTAAGGACCCTGGAAGGCCCTGTGATTGTAATTGCCGGAGCGGGTAGCGGTAAGACCAGGACCCTTGTTTACAGGGTAGCAAGGCTTGTAGAGGAAGGTGTTTCTCCTGAGAATATCCTCCTGCTTACATTCACCAGAAAAGCTGCGGCGGAAATGCTGGAAAGGGCTGCCGGACTGGCTGACGAGAGATGCATAAACGTATCAGGCGGGACCTTCCATTCTCTTGCACACCGGGTATTGAGGAGCCATGCAGACATCCTGGGATTTGACAACTTTTTTACCGTCCTTGACAGGCAGGACATGGAAGAGATTATACAATCCATGGTAAAAGAGATGCCGCCGGGCAAGGGGGCGACAAGGTTTCCAAAACGTGCAACACTGGCATCTATTTACAGCAAGGCAGCCAACCTGGAAAAATCCGTTGAATCCCTGATGATGGAGGAATATGACCATTTCCTGGAACATACCCCACATGTTATGAGGATTTTACGACTTTATAAGGAGTATAAGATAAAGAATCAACTGATGGATTACGATGATCTCCTCATTTTTTTCAGGCAGATTCTCTCAGAAAATGAGGGGATCCGGTTGGAACTTGCCAGGCGATACCGCTACCTTATGGTAGACGAATATCAGGATACCAACGGCATACAGGCCGACATTGTGAAGTGGCTTTCTTTAGATCACCGCAATGTAATGGTTGTCGGTGATGACTCACAATCCATATATTCTTTTCGCGGGGCCAACTATAGAAATATGTTTGAGTTCCCCAAGCTGTTCCCTGACGCCAGGATCATAAAGCTTGAACAGAATTACCGGTCGACTCAGCCCATACTATCTCTCACCAATGCTATTATGGATCAGGCTTGCGAAAAATATACCAAATGTCTGTTTACGGAAAGAGAGGAAGGTGAAAAGCCCAAACTTATTGATGTCCGGACAGATCCGGAACAGGCTATGTTCATATCACAGGCCATAGAGGAATATCTGCGCCGGGGATTCTCCCTTAATGATATTGTAGTACTTTTTCGGGCTGCGCACCAGTCCTTCGAGCTGGAGCTGGAACTTACTCGCCGTGAGATTCCCTTTGTCAAATATGGCGGGTTCAAGTTTATGGAATCCGCGCATGTCAAGGACCTTCTCGCCCATTTGAGGGTTATTGTGAACAGAAACGACATTATCAGCTGGGGCCGAATCTTAAGACTCATAAAAAACGTGGGGCGTAAGAAAAGCCAGTCAATAATAGACTGGATGAAGAAAGAGAATGCTATGCCTTGGCAGATAGAGGAATGGCCTGAGATACAGAAGAAAGATGATGGATTGAGATACCTGTCGGAATTAATGGAAAACCTGTCCGGCGATGATATTTCCCCTGAAAAGGCTGTAGAACTGGTCAAAGATTATTACGACCCTCTACTTAAGGAAAATTTCGACAATTTCCCCAAACGTCAGAAGGATCTCGAGCAGATGGTGCCAATGGCCGGACGATATAAAAGATTGAGGGCCTTTCTCGATGATCTTATTCTTGAACCGCCTAACAGTAACGTGGATATTAATCCCTTTCCACGCAAGGATTATCTGACTTTATCCACTGTTCATTCCGCGAAAGGACTTGAGTGGTCAGTAGTGTTTATTATCTGGGTCATGGAAGGATATTTCCCTTCCATCAAGGCCTATTCCAGTATGGCGGCTATCGAAGAAGAACGCCGTCTTATGTATGTAGCGGCAACAAGGGCAAAAGACCAGTTGATTATGTGTTATCCGGGCCAGGAAGACCTCCCGCAGTGGCAACTGTCTGGCACAGGATATAGGAACGGATTATCTTCTTTTATTCAAGCGCTTCCCATGGAAGTAATGGAGCGGGGGATCCCGATCAGCCCCAGGCGGGGAACAATCTTCAGGCGGCTAACTTCTCATGTCCGTTCTTCAGAGATGTCAGGCCCAGGGATTATGGGGAAGGAAGAAGTTCGAGGAGGGAACGGATTATGGGGAATCCGTACAGGAGACAGGGTAAGACATCCGGCCTTCGGGCGAGGAGTCGTCTCCAGATTGGTGGGGGATAAAAAGGTTGAGGTGCTTTTTATGGATGTAGGCAGAAAGTTGCTACACCTTGATCACACAATACTTGAAAAGATATGAGTAAAAAATGCTATTTTGTAAGACCGGTTCAGGGAATCAAAAATTCCTTTCAGCTATATACTTATTGAGGATTAACCTCAAGATTCCACAATCTCTCCGATCAGGTCATAGGCATGTGCTTCCCTGATAAGCACAGGAGTAATATTGCCGACAATCCCCTCCCCTTTGGTTATCAATACTTGGGCGTCGACTTCAGGCGCCATGGTGGCTATTCTGCCTTTAAGCAACAGATCGGTCTCGGGAGAGAAGCCCTCAATCAGGACCTGTACTGTCTGATTCAACAGCCGGCGGTTATTCTCCCTGGCGACCCCGGCCTGAAGCCTCATGACGGCATCCAGCCTCTCTTGGGCTATTCTGTGATCAGGAAGTTCTTTTAAACGCGCCGCCGGAGTCCCTTTCTCCGGGCTGTAAATAAAGGCACCGAGGTGATCAAACCTGGCAGCTTCCACAAAATCATAGAGTTCCCTGTAGACATGCTCAGTTTCCCCGGGGAAACCCACCATAAAGGTTGTCCTGATACTCAGGCGGCGGTTTAAGGACCTTATTTTTTCAATTAATCGCATAGCGTTTTCCCTGTAAAAAGCCCTTCCCATAGACTCCAGGATTTTTCTGTTTACGTGTTGAAGCGGCAGGTCCAAATAGGGACAGATTCTTTCTTCCCTTTCTATAAGATTGAGAAGGCGATCGGAGATCCCAAAAGGATTAGAGTAAAGTACCCTTATCCATAGTAGTCCCTTAATCAGGAGCAGCCTCTCCAACAGGTCCTCTAGACCCGTATTTCCGGCAAGATCCCTGCCATACATGGTAGTATCCTGGGCAATAAGATTGATCTCTTTCACCCCCCTGCCCGCCATCTCTTTGGCTTCAATGATAAGGGAATCGATCTCCCTGCTTCTAAGATGTCCCCTGAGTGCCGGTATTAGGCAAAAAGAACATTTACGTGAACATCCCTCTGCAATCTTTAGATAGGCACTGTAGAAGGGGGTTGTCTGTACCCTGGGGGTGCTGTGATCAGCTAAAAATGTAGGTCGGGCAATGAAGAAGGGCGGTAACGGGGCATCTTTTTCTTCCATCAGTTCCGTTATTCTGTGTAATTCACCACTTCCCATCCATCCGTCCACTTCGGGGATTTCATTTCGCAACCGGTATCCGTAACGCTGGACAAGACATCCGAGCACAAAGACGCTTTTCAATTCCCCGGCGGTTTTCCTGTTTACGACCTCAAATATAGTATCGATGGATTCTTCAACGGCGGAGCGTATAAAACCGCATGTATTTATTAAGGCAATCTCCGCTTCTTCAATGCTTGATACGATGGAAAAACCGCTTTTCTTCAGCAGACCCAGTATGTTTTCACTGTCAACCAGGTTTTTAGAACACCCTAGACTGATCAAAAAGACTCTTTTTTGTGTTGAATTCACGATTGCACTAAAAAGGTTCATCCGGTTAATGAGTACGTAAAGAAGTAAATGAGGGTTCAAGGGATCAAGTATACTAATAAAGTCTATTAGGCTGAAGGCTGTTAGGTTTTAGTTTTTAGCTATTAGCCATTAGCTATTAGCTTTTAACTTTTAACCATATTCCCTAACCCCTAACCCTTAACCCTTAATCCCTATTTGCTATTAACCATTTAACTATTTAACGAATCGACTATTTAACCATTATGCTATGAACTATGAGCTATCAGCTATGAGCTAAGTTGCCCCATGGACCAAATAGCGCAAAATATTTAGATATCATTAACTAGCCTGCTCATTAAGCGG
Organism: uncultured Desulfobacteraceae bacterium; assembly: GCA_964418945.1. GTDB lineage: Bacteria > Desulfobacterota > DSM-4660 > Desulfatiglandales > HGW-15 > CAYUYB01. The sequence continues at coordinate 8,555 of CAYQNR010000064.1, read as the reverse complement.
ATGAAACAGTAAAAATTAAATTAGCCATTTAAAACGTGATACCTAATCAGTGGTGTTAGGTTATCACTGGAATCTATTCAAATTTGGTGGTGCTCATGGAAAGTCTGCGAAGCATGGTAATTGCAAACCTTTTCAGGAAAAGTAATTGCAGATGCTGGGGGGCTTTATCGAGTAACATGGAACTTATTTTCAACAGGATACAATCGGTACTGGCTATAACAGTTGCGGTACGCGCATGACCGCTCAAATAGGCCATCTCACCAAAACACTCTCCCCTGCCTATTGTAGCTATATCTTTGTTATTCTTGCGGACAACGGCACGACCGCTGAGGATAATATAAAAAGAATCATCTACTTCCCCTTCAGCAACCATGACCGTGTTCTCGGCTACCTTTATCATATCTGCCGTTTCAATGATTTCCTGGACCTGTTTCCTGGTAAAATCACTGAAAAAATGGACATTATGTATGTAATCGGTAACATCTTCAGCCTTGTATTCCTTAACAACTTCTTCCTTTAAATCCCTCAGGGCGCTTCGAAGGTCATAGGCGAAATCCATGCATGTCTGGTATCTTTGGGCCGGATTCTTTTTAAGGGCCTTACCGGTTATCTTCTCAAGTATCTCCGGAACATCCGGGCGAATTTGCCTTATAGGGACAGGATCCTCGTTAGTAATCTTATACATGATGGCAAAATAATTATCGCCGGGAAAGGCCTGAACACCGGTTAGCAGCTCGTATAAGACGCACCCTAAGGAGAAAATATCGCTTAATGGTTGTATAGGCTCCTCTTTAACCTGTTCAGGTGACATGTAACTCGGTGAACCGATGATTCCCTTTGAAAGGGTCTGTTCCGTTTTAACCCTGGCTATGCCGAAATCAGTTATCCTAACCTCATCTGATTCATTTAACATGATGTTTGAAGGCTTGATATCCCTATGGATCAGGCCTTTCTGATGGGCGTAATCCAACGCCTTACATGCTGGGATGATTATCTCGGCAACTTTGTTGAAAGGCAAAAGATTATCCTTATCACAGAAGTTTCCAAGTGTAGGTCCGTCTATATACTCCATGGTTATGTAACAGAAATCCCTGTACATACCGGCGTCGTAAATCCCCACAATATTGGGATGTGAAAGCCTGCCTGCCGATTGGGCTTCAAGAAAGAATCTCTTTCGATATTCATCTGTCTTTTTACTTCCGACATTCGCCGCCGGCCGTGAGATCTTTATGCTGACATATCTATTAATGTAAGGGTCCCTGCCTTTATAAACAACTCCCATACTGCCCTGGCCCAGTTTCTCCATGATCTCGTAACGCCCCACTTTTTCGATACCCTTCAGATCCTCCAGAAACTGGGTATCTACGGGTCCCTGTTCTTTATCTCTTCCCAGAAACTTGGCCTTCAGCCAACGGGTGAATCCTGCTTCTTTTTGTTGTTCTCTTGCCAAATTTCAGCCCTCGACTATTGATGGTTTTGTTATTCGCAATCTTGCGGTAATGTTCAGAGGTCTATGTATGTCTTTTTTTTGACCGGACAGGGCGTACATACACTGTTGAACATTTCATCCGGATAAGGAAGGTAAACACAAAACCCCGCATTTAAAAACAACCAATATAGATGGGGCCCCGTCAACAGCGGAACCCTCTGATTTGAACGTTTTTTTACAGGTGGTGTCCGATTAATTTATTAATAGCATAGAGTATGATCAATGTATATAAATAAAAATCAAGCAGGGATTTAAGACGCACCAGCAAGACCTTTTCTCCTTAAATCCTTCAGTATATTTGTCAATGCTTGTTTTGTATTGAGTTCTGGGCTGTCTGTTACCCTTTCCAACAGAATATTCAAGACCTTTCCCACTACCGGTCCCGGAGATATTCCCAGGATATCCATGACATCCTTTCCCCCCACTGCGAGACCGCCAGGATCTTTTATGACGGATTCCTTTTTTATTTCTTTCACCCTTTTTTCCAGCGCCAGAAGGGAATCCAGTTTCTCATCCTCGTACGCGTGAGCCCAAAGATCGGCCTTGCGGAACGAGATCATTCGGTCTATATCCCGAGGGCCGATGTTGCGCATCAGGCGTCGCACCGCCCCGTCGCTCCAATTGCTTTCATAATCAATCATGTGCAACCTAATCATGTTAGTGACTTGATGTATGATATCCTTGCTGAATCTGAGTCGTTCCATTATTTCACGCCCAAGCCGGGCGCTTTCTTCAGCATGTCTGAAAAAACGAAATTCTCCTCTTATCTTTTGACGAACACGGGGTTTGGCAATATCATGCAACAGGGCTGTAAGCCTTATTACGATATCAGGCGGCGATTTATCTATCGTTTCCATTATATGTCTGTATATGGTGTAACGATGATGAGAATTCTGTTTTTTCATAAAACCCTCAAGTAGTTCAGGGAGAAAATGGATCAGGAGACCGGATTTCCTCAGGATTTTGAATCCTTGGGAAGGTTTGCGGCTCACAAGGATTTTTATTAATTCATCCCTGACCCTTTCAGGGGCGACAGAGGCCAGCCTATCGGACATGCTGTAGATTGCATCCATGGTCCTGCTCTCTATACTGAAACCCAGTTCCAAGGCCATCCTGACCGCCCTCAAAAGACGGACAGGATCCTCGTTGAAGCGTTCATAAGGTTTTCCCACAGCCCTGACCGTCTTTCGGAGTATATCCTCCCTGCCCTTGTTGGGATCCAGGACCACATCATTATCTATATCATAGGCCATAGAGTTTATGGTAAAGTCGCGGTGTTTGAGATCTTCTTCAAGAGCAGGAATCGTGCCCCCTGAATCCCTCATGGTTGTAACCTCATAATGATGGCCTGAATAGACAAGTGTTACTGTGTTGTGTTTTATAGTAAAATTTCTTATATCGTGAAATAATGATCTAATCTCTTCCGGTGAGGCGGAGGTGGTAATGTCCCAGTCTGTGGCGGGACGACCTAGAAAAATATCCCTTACCGCGCCTCCCACAATATAGGCCTCGAAACCCCTCTTTTGGAGCCGTTTGACGGCAGCCATTATAAATTCAGGTATCTCCATAAAAGGTTCATGTTTTGAAGAGGTCATATTCTTAATACCCGCTAGAAGAATCACCTAATATTATCCGACCGAAATGGGGTATCCAATTCTTGGTTCATCCGGTCCCACTTCGGCCTCACCCCGCATACCGGTAACGCATTAAGTATAATTTAAGGATGTTATCATTAAACGTTGATGATTTCCAGTCATCTCACCTTAAAAATATTTTGACTATATAACCTATCTCCTTTATATTAATAATATTTAAGATATTATATGATAGCTTGTTGATTACTAAAGTACCCCATGAGTTGACAGGGCAGAAACATATCCAGGCTAGTCCATTCTCCGCAGTGCCGCGGAGGACAGGCTGACTGATTTTCAGGATTCCTGGAATCGACTTTAAAATATGGTTATAAAGGACAGCAACCTTTTTCTAAATTCCAAGAGACAAAGGAGAATAGAAATGGCAAAGAGATTAGGCACTACCATTACCCAGCATATATTGAACCAGCAGAGGGAAAAGCCGGAGGCTACCGGTGCCTTTACGCACATCCTTTATGAACTTATAGTCGCTGCGAAGGTGATATCAAAAGACGTAAATAAGGCAGGTCTAGTGGACATCCTGGGATCCACAGGGGAAATAAACATCCAGGATGAGGCGGTCCAGAAGCTCGATGTGTTTGCCAACCGCATCATCGTGGAGAGGATGCAGCACATAGGACAACTTTGCTGCATGGGCTCCGAAGAAATCGCGGACCTTATTGATATTCCTCCCCAGTATCCCAAGGGTAATTATATCCTGGTCTTTGATCCCCTTGACGGTTCTTCCAATATAGACGTGAATATAAGTATTGGAACCATATTCGGCATCTATAAAAAGGTAGGGGATGAGACGGATATCAATTTCCTCCTCCACGAAGTGCTTCAACCGGGCATAAAGCAAGTGGCCGCGGGTTATTTTATCTACGGCTCAAGTACTATAATGGTCTATACCACCGGAAACGGTGTCCACGGCTTCACTCTTTTTCCGAGTGTGGGTGAATTTCTCCTTTCCCATGAAGACATCCGTATCCCTGAAAAAGGCAAGATATACAGCGTGAATGAGAGCAATTATCCCTACTGGGATGAAAAGACAAGGTCCCTTATAGATTATTTTAAGACGAAGGACAAGAAGTCGGGTCGTCCCTATACCGCCAGATACGTGGGCAGCTTGGTTGCCGATTTCCATCGAAATCTGCTTAAGGGTGGAATCTTCATGTATCCCGCCGATCTCAAGGACCCTAAAAAGCCATCCGGCAAACTGCGTCTGATGGTGGAGGCAAACCCCCTGGCCATGGTAGTAGAACAGGCAGGCGGTTACGCCAGCGACGGTCATGGACCCATACTCGATATACAGCCGACGGATCTGCACCAGAGGGTCCCCTTATACATTGGAAGCAGGAAGGATGTGGAGCTGGCGGAAGCCTTTATAAGCGAGAAGAGACAGGGCAATTAAGCCCGCGCTATTTCCTTCCTTGAAGCATCTCGATGAAGGCTTCTATGCGAAGGGCGGTTTGGCTGTCTATCTTGCCGGGCCTGTCCCCTTCCAGGGTGAGGATCGGCGTGTCCAATTGCTCCCTGAGGATAATGTCATACAGCTGCCTGAAACAAAAGGTCTGAGTGTAGTGAATCAGCCCGTCCAGATCGCGTTCCGTAACGGCTTTTTGTATGTCGATGATCCTTCCCTGCGCTCCGTAGGGGTAGGTATAGAGGAGATATCGCTCCAGGAGATCTTCAGTGTCGAAGGGCATGCTGAACTGTCTCTGCACCTCATTATATACTACTCTGCCCCCTTTTGATTCTATGAACTGGTAAAAACCAGTAAATATGGGTGGTACACCCAGAAATCCAAGCCTTATCTCGTCATTTCTCGGCCTTCTTTTCCCTGCTTCAGCGATGAGCTCATCCAGTTCCTCTTCAAAACGGTCGGGATCGGATCTAAAATCAGAACTGGAGACCAAAAAGATATGGTTTTCAAAGCCGGTTATAACATTTTCTTGGAATGTGAGCCTGTCAAGCTCCTTCAGCTTGGCTCTAATACCGTCGAGCCTAATCCTGGCGGATTCAATATCTTCCCAGGTCGTTTTGAGGATAAAACGCAACTTTTCCATCTGGGCCCTGAGAAGTTCTCTGTCCCGGTTTAACGGATAGTCAAAGGGAATGACCCTTACTCCTCGGCGGGCAAGTATCTCTGCCAGGGCGACTGTATTGCTGCAGTCCCCGCCGGTTACGGCGATCACATTTTTCAAACCAAACTCTGAAACCGAGGAGAATATACCCTTAATCCATGAGCATATATTATGTGAAAACCCTTCTGACTCGGCCCGGTTTACAAGTTGGTCCGGCCTCTCCGAACCTATAAAGATGTTATTGATATCAACCGGTTTGAGGCCTGCCGCGATAATAATCTCTACAGGAATGGTTGAAGTAAGCCCAATAGAGGATGCATCGTAAGATTGCTCAGCCAACAGATCAGGCCTCCACCGAATGAAATTTTCTTCCCGGAATCTCCATACAGGTAAGACTGTTACCGAAAACAGCTCCTGTGTCCAGTCCAATCTTGTTATCCATCACCAGGGGGAAGGGAAAGGGGGTATGCCCGAATATGACTATTTTCCCGAAATCATAGTTGGAAAAGATAAATGGCTCCCTTATCCACAGGCAATCCTCCAAGGATTGCTCGTCGATTTCAACCCCAGGCTTGAAACCCGCGTGGACGACATAATAATTATGAAGTTCGAGCGTAATCTTGAGGGATTTTAAAAAGGATATGTGATCCTGGGGGATATGCGTGTGGCGATTCCTTCTGTAACTGTTTAATGTGGTAGCTCCGCCATTTATAATAAAAAGCTCTTCGTCCTCCTCATCGCCTTCAAGATAGTTCAGAAAAAGGCTCTCGTGATTTCCCATAAGCCCCTGTACATAGGGAGAGGTGTTCATTAGATCGACCAAAAAATCAATTACACCTTTGGAATCTTCTCCGCGGTCTATATAGTCCCCCAGAAAAATCAACCTGTCCCTGTCTGGGCGCCAGTCTATCTTGGCCATCAGGTCCTTCAGCATATCAAGGCACCCGTGGATATCCCCAACTATAAAACACCTCTGGGCATCTGTCATGGTTTGAACACCAACCGAATTCTTTCTCTCTGATCAAGTCGAGCAAGTCCCGCTTTCCTAGCCATATCCATTGCTTCCCTGAATTCATTCGGACTTAAACGACGATTGATAAAGTCGTCCCTTCCCGCATTGCCGCAAGGTCTGTATTGATCCATCACATTTATATAGGTATTACTGGATATCTCTTTAGCGATAAAATCCATAATACTAGAGGTGCCGGCCACGTTATTGGGCATTACTAAATGTCTTATGATCAGGCCTCTTATGGCTATCCCGTTTTTATCCAGTATCAAGTCGCCTGTCTGTCTATGCATCTCCCGGATTGAGGCCGAGGCCTTTTCCCTGTAATCAGGCGCCCCGCAGTATTTTTCCGATTGTTCTTCGTCCCAGAATTTGAAATCAGGCATGTATATATCAATTATACCGTCCAGGATTGCCAGGGTCTCGGGTTTGTCATAACCGCCGGTGTTATATACAAGGGGAATATCAAGCCCGCGATCCACGGCAATCAGTAAGGCCTCCAGCAATTGGGGCACAACATGGGTCGGTGTAACGAAATTGATATTATGGCAGCCCATTTCCGCGAGTTGAATCATCATCGCCGCCATCGTTTCCGGGCCTGTCTCGACACCTTCTCCCAGATGGCTTATTTCATAGTTTTGACAAAAACTGCAAAGCAGGTTGCATGAACTGATAAAGATTGTGCCAGAGCCATGTGTCCCTACCAGAGGCCCCTCTTCACCGAAATGAGGATTATAGCTGGCAACCTTCGCGGTTCTCCCTGTTTTACAGTAACCGGTCTTCCCTTTCAGGCGATTGACACCACACTCACGGGGGCATAATTTGCAGGATTCCAAGAGTTTCAGGGCATCTTCGACCCTTTTGGAAAGGATACCTTTCCTGTGTAATTCAAGATAGGAGGGCTTCATGGATCAAAACCCCGTGGGATAGCATCCCTTGGAGGCCTGTTTTGAAAGGTGAATATTAACCCCGCCTCTGGCCGAAGATTCTGAGCAGCATTAAAAACAGGTTGACGAAATCCAGATAAAGGGATAGGGCGCCCAGTATAGCCCCTTTTCTGACCACCTCGCCATCAAGTCCGGCGGGTTGGCTAAGGGCCATGTTCTTCAGTTTCTGGGTGTCATAGGCGGTCAATCCCACAAAGACTATCACTCCGATATAACCGATTATATAATACATAGCGTTGCTATGAGTGAACATGTTGACCAGAGAAGCTATAATTATACCGATCAGCCCCATCATCAGGAATCCGCCCCATGATGTAAGGTCTTTCTTTGTGGTCCAGCCATAGACACTGCATGCCAGGAAGGTCGCCGCGCAGATGAAAAAGGTGCTTACAATGGACGCGCGTGCGTACACCAGAAAAATAAATGACAGGGTCACCCCGTTCAGTGCTGCATAGATGACAAATAGAGTGGTGGCCGTGCTCGCTCTCATTTTGTTCACCATACCGCTTATGGAAAACACCAGGCCCAGTTCTGCTATTATCAGGACAAAAAAGAGAATGCTGTTCCCGAAGACCAGTTGCTGCATAGTGCTGTTTTCTGATACGTAGAGGGCGACAAGACCTGTGAGGCTGAGCCCTATACACATCCAGTTATATACGCTCCGCACAAAATCATTGACCAGGACTTCGGATCTTTGTCTTAAAGCTGATACAGGTTCCATCAATTGATCTCCTCCCTATAAAAAACTTGTTTCATCCGGTTAATGAGTACGTAAAGAAGTAAAAGATTAAACCCTATTATAAGTACCTTAATGGCCCATGGAGCTCTCTTTCAAGGGGCGAAAACATTAACAGCAAGTTAATTACGTAAGGTGCCACCCAGGCGGGCGGAATACTTAGGAGATAATAGAGAATCATCGAGTCCGGCCAAGTCTGGAAAAGGCTACCCGCCCGCCTCGTCTTGTTTTGTGCAGGGTCATAGCACATAAACAAGTTCGCCGCTTAAAAGAGAACCCCATGGGCCATATAGCGCAAAATATTTAGATATCATTGCCTAGCGTACTCATTAACCGGATGAACCAAAAACTCGTATCATTTTATATTATAATCCCGAACCTGAATATTTCAAGTCAGAAGTGTAACCCTTATCCACTATTGGATAATTGATAATGTTTGGCCCATGGGGCTCTCTTTGCAGCGGCGAAAAAGTTAGAAGCAAGATAATAGCATAAGGTGCCTGCCAGGCGGGCGGGTAACTTCTGAGATGATAGCCGGACTTCCGGTCCTGGTATACTATTCCAATAGCCCGCCGCCCGCCTCCTCCGGCTTATTGCCCACGCCTTGCACATAAACAAGTTCGCCTGTCGCAAAGAGAACCCCATGGGCCGAACCA
>CAYQNR010000063.1:0-17754 GCA_964418945.1 uncultured Desulfobacteraceae bacterium | reverse complement strand
ATTAAAGAACCCGGTTCCCGGATGATGCTCATGGTCTCTTTTATATATTCCTTTACATCGGTTATCGGCAAACTGGGGATATTGCATTCGAACCCATACTTTTTCGCAGTTACCTATTTTACGGCCCTCACAATGCTGATGTTCGCTTTCGCGCCTTTCGTACAAAAATCCAATAACTGGAGTCTACTGAGATTTCCTTTAAAAGGTCTGCTCCTGGGTTTTACCCAAGGGCTCATGATATTCAGTCATGTCCTGGCAATCTCACAGGTTCAGGCAGCTTATATGATATCCATAAAACGTACCAGCCTGCTATTTGCTGTCCTCTACGGCGCGTGGTGGTTCAAAGAAGAAAAGATAGGAGAACGATTCTTCGGCACGGTTATCATGATCGGTGGTGTTTTCCTTATCGGGTTTTTTATATAAGACCATCGCCAAATCTCCGCGGGCAGCCATGGCGGATTTTTTTCTGGAAGGATCAGTAAGGCATGGAAATGGAATCTCTCAAATCTCTTCTTTTGCCTGGGCCTTTACCATTGCCCGGAACTTTTTAAAGAGTATGGGGTGAAACTGGGTCCCGAACCTGCGATCCATCCAGTCAATCGCCTCCTTCAGCGTGAGGGCATGCCGTTCTTGGGAATCCCGGCGTAAGTTATCATAGCTATCGGTTATACAAGTGATCATACTGGCTAGATTGAGTTCCCTGTGTTTTATCTCTTTGGGATAGCCGCCACCGTCGTAGTGGATATGATGCTCATAGGCGACCAAAGGAGCCAGATCGGGTATCTGCTGGGTGGCGAGCAGGATTTCCGCCCCGTGACGGGGGTGATCCCAATAGTAAGGCTGCTGCTCCCCTGTTTTTGCCTGACTCGAGCCCCCTGATCCTGATTCCAAGACATGCAACCCTATATCATGAAGGAGAGCTGCCAATCCTATCTCTCCAATCGTTGCGTCCTCCAGTTCTATCTCCCTGGCGAGGGCCATGGAAAAAGCGCATACATTGAACGCATGTACGTATGGATCCCTATCAGCACTTCTCCTGTAAATAAGCGCCTTTAGGGGGATATCTCCCCTGAGGGTCATGCTGAAAACAGCCTCCGCGATCTCCCTTGCCAGGGCAATCTGACTGCTTGAAAGGGGTCCCTTGATATCTTCGAAAAGATCCTTGATCTGTCCGGAAAATGAAACCACGGACTGACGTGCAGACTGAAGTGCCCCAGACAATTCTTCATAGGAGATCTGGGGACCGGCCTCGGAAGGTAATTCCCCTGCAATAACATGAGGAAATCGCCCCTGGTTTTCTAACATCGCAGTAGTGGCATTTTCAGGCTTTTTCATTAGCTGGATCATGAATTGTAAGAATAAAATGAATTCATCCTTGCCAAGACCCTTTTTTAGTACAATTCGCTGGAATTTCATCTCTTCCATTCGTTGAATGAATTGGCCAAGTGTCTTGCTCAACTCCGGTAACGGCATGTTCTCTATCACTATCTCTCCATTTATAACCAGTATGGTGACCTGGGGCCGCTGTTTCAACACAGCAATCAATCGCTGATAGATACTCGCAACCCTTTTTCCCGCCTCAGGGTGCTCCGGGGGATAAAGTGAAAGCGCCCTCAGACTGCCCACGAAACCAATGCACAGATCCCTGTAAAAGGCCTTGATCTTTTCTTTTTTGTTATCAACAGGCATCTCTATTTTATCTCTCCCGGCCGGAATGGAAGCAGTTCCTTGCACAGTTTCTTGAGTTCGCCCGAACCTTCTTCCGCTACCCGCTGTAATGCATCTATAGCATTCTTTGTGCCGATATCCGCAAGGGATCTGGCCGCTGTCGCCTGTATCTCTTTCACCTTTTTTGTCTTCAGCCAGGACTTTTTAGACACGATTTCTACCAGGCGATCCACGCCACGGTCAGCTGCGATTTTTCCCAAGGCGTTAACAGCACCCAACCGCACCTCATGGGATTTATGGTCCAGGAATTGTTCCACGGAAGAGGAGAGAGACTGGTCATGTGACAGCGCTGCAAGGTTAAGAAGTCTGGGAAGAGCCTCGTCCGGCGCCCCCCGGAACCGTCTGGCCAGCACCATGCTTATGCGTGACCCGAGGCTCGCCAAAGTCATATACAGCCATTTAGCCCGGGGGCCGTCAACCCCCTCCTTTAACAGGATATCCAGCAGATAATTACCTGCCTTTTCAGGATAGAGGTGACAAAGAGCGTCAAGGACCTTTGTCTCTTCCGGACCGAAAGTACGGCACATCCCAAGACTATATTCAAGTACCCTTCCAACCTCCCCGGCCGTTAGCATGCGACTAACTGCCGTTTTTAGTGAATCATCTTCTGTGTAACTGCCGAGAAGCAAATAGACTTCCCGCATAAGTTCTCCCGTGGTATAAAGATTATTATATTCTAATAATTTTTCCAGAATATCCCTGAGGTTCTCCAGTAATGACTCCATGACCGGTGCGTCCTGACCGGGAACATGCCGCCCCATGAGATCGATTATCAACCTGGCCTTGGCCTCTGCCAGAAATTCGGGAGAGAGGGTCTGCTTGAGGTTCTTCATCTCCTCTTCCTCCGCCATCGGTTCTTTCATCTGTATGGAGGTGGCAAGCGCCTCTATCTGTCTGAAGTATTGTTCATTAAGAGCATCCGTCTCCTCCCGCTGGATAATAAGCTGCTCCAGGAACTGCCAGTGCCGCAGATCTCCCGCTTTGCCCTTTCCGGTTGCCTCTTCCATGGACCGGTGCACCAACTTCAACAGGAAACCAGGCTCTTTATATTTTGATAGGGCCCTATTAAAAAGGTTATTGAAACATACGGAACCGGTTCCTGTCTCCTTTAACGCGTCCTTCAGAAGATCAACAAGCTCTTCATCCGGCATGGCCTGGATTATCTCACGGATAACATCGCCGCTTTCCCCGTCTCCGGAAGCCGGAGCCAAGGAGCCGAGGATCTGCATCTTAACCCCCGGTTCCAACGAATTAAGTATCCCTCCAACCTGTAGTGCAAATCCCTTTCTCTCTTCCGCATCCACAGATGCCAGAGTATCGCCCAGATTCTGGATAAAGTTGCCGAGCAACATGCCCCGTTGGGCAGCAGAGGCCCCGGTTTGACTTTCCACCATCTCCGCGTCCATCTTCAGGAGAATGTTTTTCAATTCCTCTATATCTTCCGACAGTCGTCCTAATTCCTTTGCCCTTTCCAAATCCACCCTAAATGTCCCGGCCGCGGCAGGCTGGATGATAAGCTGCCTCCACAGCCATTCATCTCCGGCACCATGGGATAGCTCCGCCGCCACCGCCTGAACAGTTGAAAAGACGCCGTAATCCAGAAGCCCTATCTTGACATGCCGGATATGCTCACGTCGGAGGGCCATAGATACCTCTTCACCCTCACCCTGTTTGGCACCGGAAAGCAATTCAATGAACACCTCAATCTCTTCAGGGCTAATATCTTTATCAAAAAGGAAGCTGGAAATCCTCAATGAGTGGGCGAATTCCAGGAATTTTTTCTGACCGGCGTCACCGGCCTCAAAAAACACTCCTTCAAAAAAGAAGGAATCTCTTGAGCAACCCAAGAAAAGGAAATCATGTTCAGCGAATGCGTCCAGAAGCTTCATATATAGCTGTTCTATATTCTTCTTGTGGAGTTCGTGGCCTTTTGAATAGAGCCGGGCGGTATTGATTGAACGCATAAAGACATTGACAAACTCAATAATCGTCTTGGGCAGGATGTCCTGCTGTGAGGTTTTGTCTATATTCATTTTTTTTATTTCAACAGGCTGGAAAGATTCTTGTAACTATCGATATATCATAAGAAAATTTATGTTTATGTGTCAAGAATGAAAAGTGTGAAATACAGCCTCCGTACGCCAACCGGATAACGGGAAAGGGGTACTCATTGAAGAGGTAACCTGTGGGACGGTAGAGTTGGTTCCGGGGAGAGGAATCTGTCATAGTAATTATTATTGCAAAGAGGGTGCTTACAGGTACCTCGATACTTGGGTAGCAGGGACTAACATGGGTACGCGGCTGCCGGGTTTTATCACGAATTTTATCACGTGGGCATCCACTACAAGAAAAAATGGATATGGGATTGCCCTTGAAAGAGCATCCTGATTCCGAGTGAAAAAGTGGTATCGGCGTACTTTCCATGGCCGAAAAAGGAAGCAAAGGCATCGAACAAGCAGGGATTGTAATAATTCCCAAAAATCGACACCAAATTATTACACATAATCCCAATTACTCGTTTTCGCTATCCTCGGTGATTTCAGGAGCAGTTAAGGTGCGGGGTATCGTTTCTATAGGTTGAATATGAGGTACGTCGGTACCCGACGCGGCACCAAGCTCCTTAAATCGCCTTGCCGCCGGCAGAACACGGGCTTCCATGGATCCCACAGCGCTATTATAAGCTGTATTGGCCTTCTCAAGCCCTTTTCCAACCTCTGTAATATGTTCGGCAAGGATCCTCATGCGTTCGTATAGTTGCCTGCCAAGATCGCTTATCTCCTGGGCGTTCTTTGCAATTCTTTCCTGCCGCCAGCCGTAGGCAATTGCCCGAAGGAGCGCAATCAAGGTCGTCGGAGTCGCCAAAACAACCCGCTTTTCCAGCCCGTCCTCGATGATGCTTCCATCCATGTCCACTGCCGCGCCGAAGAAGGCCTCTCCAGGAATGAACATCACCACAAATTCCGGGGCCTTGTCAAACTGCTCCCAGTACCGCTTGTCGGCAAGCGAATTCATATGAGCGCGGACCTGTGATGCATGCCGATTCATCGCCTCTTTACGCCGCTCATCCGAATCGGCGGAAACCGCGTCCAGATAAGCCTCCAGGGAAACCTTCGAGTCCACAACTATCTCCCGGTCCGCGGGCAAGCGAACGATGAGATCAGGACGGCCCTTTCCTTCCTGAGAATCAGAGGTGACCTGTTCTGCAAAATCACAGCGTTCAGACATCCCTGCCAATTCCACCACACGTCGCAGGGTCATTTCTCCCCAACGACCCCTTACCTGCGGCTTTCGAAGGGCGGTGACCAGGTTTGCGGTCTCTTTCTGTAATTGCTGATGAGTCGCGGATAGAGTCTTTACGTGTTCAGAAAGCCCGGAATAGGCCGCCTGCCTGTTCTTTTCAAGATCACGGACATGCACCTCGAATTGTTTGAGTGATTCGGATAGGGGATTAACCATACCCTGTATTGCCTCCTGTCGCTTGCCGAGTTCACCTTTCGCTTCCGCAAGGATCTTGTCGAAGGTCTCTCTGGCCAGCTTCAGGAATGCAGTTGTGCTGTTATCGAGAGTGTCGCCGGCAACAGCCTTGAAGGTATCAGCAAGTTTGCTCTTAGCGTCGTCAAGGAGTTTCTTTTCTTCCTGGAGACGCTGGACCGTTTCCACAAGCTGGGTTTCAGCCTTTACCCTGGCCTCCTGTTCGGACGAAAGTTTACCCCTGGTATTCTCAAGTTCCTCGGATATCATCCGGCCCTGTGCCCTCACTTCGTTTACCATTCCTTCCAGCCCCAGAGTCTTGCCCTCGGCGGTATTGGCTCGACGCTCAGATTCCTCTAGCCTCAGATTCAATTGCTTCCTGATGCGGTTGGCTGCAATCACCCAGGCCAACGTTCCCCCCACTACAAGACCTGCCGCTAAACAAAGGGCGTATATCATATCTTCCCCTCCATTGACTGCAAACATTATCTAACTGCTTACCACATGACTAAAAATATTAAATCCCATAAATAACTGCAACCAAACATTTAAAAAACTTGAAAATTTATCTAAATCCCTTTTATCCGAAGGATCTTTAATAAATATCTTGTTTACCTGTAGAGAAGGTAATAAAATATTTATTTGGTTTATATAATATCGTCTCCTTCCAGGGATAACAACAGGGCTTTTATGGATTACAATAAAAATAAATCCACCTGATTCCAGCCTTTTTGTTGTCATTTTGGTATAAACCCGTTTTTAAAAAAGGAGGTAATCTGCATGACGGCTTGTCATGACATGAAAAAGGGAGATATCTTTGTGTGCACCGATTGTGGTCTTGCCCTGGATTAGCCCACTCCCTTTATGTTTTCCCACCTGGAAATGTCTAATGTCAAGGACAGACCCCGTTTCAGTGAGGCACTTTTACAAATTTGAGCGGACCAATCGTCTTGGATAGCCTGTCCTCGGATCTGTTCCATTTATCTCAAGCTCGGAGCCGGTTTTTACAATAACTTGATGTTTACCCTTCAATCCTGTAAGCTAAAGTCCATCTCCGGAAGTATTTGGTTGTGGATGAGGGAGAGAAGGGAGGGAACAATGTTGTCTGAACCGGAGGATCTTCTCCATCATATGCGTTCGGAAGCTGTGAGCATTTTTCAAGCATCCCTGGAACCTGTGAACCCCTATAATGCGGTCCGCCGTTTTGTTCAAATCGATGGAAACAGTCTGATTTTAGGGGATCCGCATCATCGGCAGGCGGAGCTTGATCTGAAACAATACCACCACATCTTCCTGGTTGGAGCCGGAAAGGCGACTGCACCTATGGCCAGGGCGGTGGAAGATATCTTCGGGGACAAGATCGACGCCGGAATTATCAATGTGAAATACGGCTTTACACAAAAGCTGTCTTTTACAGAAATAATCGAGGCGGATCACCCCCTGCCCGATCAAAACGGGGTGGAGGGCACAAGAAAGATCCTTGCCCTGCTTGACACGGCAGGAGAGAAGGATCTTGTCATTTCCCTTATCTCAGGAGGGGGCTCAGCACTCCTTCCTTCACCCGCAGGCGCTATAAATCTCGCGGAAAAACAGGCCGTAACCAGGAACCTTCTTAATTGCGGGGCCAGTATCGACGAGATCAATGCGGTAAGAAAGCATATCTCCTCCTCCAAAGGAGGCCAGATGGCAAGGGTTGCCTACCCCGCCACCACGGTTAATCTGATGCTTTCTGATGTGGTAGGCGACAGGATGGACGTGATAGCCTCCGGCCCCTTTGTGCCGGACAAGAGCACGTTTAAGGACTCATGGGCTATCCTGGAAAAATACGGGATTGAGGACATCCCCGAATCCGTAAAAGATTATCTTAAAGGAGGCATCAACAATAATATCCCTGAGACCCCCAAAGAGGGGGATCCTATATTCGACCTCGTCTACAACATCATAATAGGGAGTAATATCCAGGCCCTGGAAGCGGCCAAAGAGAAAGCAGACAAGGCCGGTTATAATACCCTTATTCTCTCCTCCATGATAGAGGGCGAGACAAGGGATGTCGCACGGGTACATGCCGCCATTGCCGCTGAGATCATTAAAACAGGCAGTCCTGTTAATGCGCCTGCCTGCATCATCTCGGGCGGGGAAACAACCGTTACCATCCATGGAAACGGCCTTGGGGGAAGGAACCAGGAGTTCTGTCTGACGGCGGCTATAAATATCAAGGATCTGCCGCCGCGGGTGGTCATACTGAGCGGAGGTACCGATGGCAACGACGGCCAGACCGATGCGGCCGGAGCGGTAGTGGACCCATTGACAGTAAAAAGGGGCAAAGGACAGGGGGTGGACGCCTCTCAATTTCTAGCAAACAATGATTCCTATCATTATTTTAAACAGACTCATGACCTGCTTGTGACAGGGCCCACCAACACCAACGTCATGGATCTGAGGATTATCCTGGTAAGGTGATCCATAAAGGTTAATCCATGGATCGCTTATCTGTCCATTTCTGTATAAGGTATGGTTTGGTCATCTCAAAGACCATACACTCATCCTCTATGGCCTCTTCCGCCTGCCGAATGTTCATTCTCCGGGTCTTTTTTACAAAAGAAAGGGTTTTCCCGAAATAGAGAGGTATCATGGAATCCATTAACAACTCATGATCAGTAACTTCATCCCTATACGCAACCGCCCAGTCGTACAACACCCTTGCCCACAAATCCGATGGAAAAGCAAAAACCTCCTCTTTCATCCCCTTTATCTCCAGAAGCTTCTTAAATATATCACGGGATAGTACATCTTGCCATATGCCGCTGTACACATCAAACCCTTCATGAAAACTGTCAATAAGTTTATCCGTATCCACCTCCACTTTGGGAGGCACCTCTGTCTCTCCGAATCCGAACCCGTAAATAGAAGTGGGTTTGCTGTATTTTACCGCAAGCCATTGTTTTTCAAAGGTTTTCATCATAGAAAAGATCGTGCCCACGACCTGTCTGAACATGGGGCCCAAGGAGGATGCGGGATCTTTCGGCCTATGGATTTTAGGCTTCCCCATAAAAGACTGGCAAATCTGGACACCCTGGTTAATAGCCAAGGTGGTCATCCATATATCTACTCCGAAGTTTGACGTAGCCTCGTCCCATATATCGCTTTCCAGAAATACTTTCCCCAACGCCCCACTAAAACCGAAATCTCCCCCTATTGGCTGACGGACCCTCCTGCCGTAGAGGGCACGGGTTAATGGATAGGCTATTCCGTTAGTTATGGTGCCATCGTATTTGTGTCTTACATAGAGAGGCGACACATAGGAAAAATCATTAAAAAGGGGTTCCCCCAGATGCTTGATCCATTCAGGAGTAATGCTCTTAAGGTCAGCGTCCACCATCACGACCGCCTCAGCCTCCAGGGCAACAACCTTCCGGAACAGGTTTTTTGTGTTATTCCCCTTGCCCTTAATACCCGGGGCCGTGGATATGTAGATCTTGGGGACATCCGTGGGTGTATCCAGAAAGGCCTTTTTTGTGTTATCAGGGGAATTGTTGTCACAATTAATAATAACCGATCGCTTATCAGAAAAATACTTGGTAAGTCCTATGTCAGCCTGCCTGACAGGGAAATCAATGCAGTCCGACTCATTATAAGAAGGGATGCTGACAACAAGATCTGCTTTTTCAATCTTTTCAGGGTTGACCTCACTCTCAAACATATGAAGAAATACCTCCAACCTTTTTCTCTAAAATACTCGTCACAGCGGTATTCCAGCCTTCAGGACCGGATTCCCGCATAATAATCAGTCCCGGCATCTGTCTCTCAAAATCCGGGAAAACCTGTTTCGACCTGATCAAAATGGGCTGATCCACCTGCTCAAACATGGGAAAATCATTGGGACTGTCCCCCAGGGCAACCGTGAACGTCTCGCCTTGACATTCCTTATGCCAAGAGATGATCCTTCGCACAGCATCCCCCTTATCGTTTCGGCCGTGTATATGATAAAATCGTCCTCCTTTGGAAATCTGAAACCCTCTCTTTTCTGCTGCCCTACGCAAGGCTTCTAAGTCTGTCTTATCCCCTTCCTCCATAATAAAGGGTTCGTCAAACTCCCTTATAGCAGCCAGTGCGGAACCCTTCCTGTCCAGTCCGGTGATCCCTGAAATCTCTTCAGGGGTCATATCGGAAAAACCTCGCAATTTTGACCCCAGCTCACGCCTGATCTCTCCAAGGCCTTTCACAAGATCCCGGTAGGGCGTTCCTACAGAACATTTCCAAAGGTTTCCCTCAAGAACAGCGTTTGGGGGAATCTTGGCATGCCATTCTTTCGGAAAAAAGATCCCACCGCCGTTCTCCGAGATAAAGGGGGAGGTGAGACCTGTTTGTCTTCTCAATATATCCAGCTCGGACCTTGTCTTGCTCGATACCATGATAACTGGGATATTGTAGCTCTGGCACAAAGCTAGAGCTGGTTCGGCCTTATCCCATTGGTAGGAGTTATGGTCCAGCAACGTACCGTCCACATCCGTAAAAATCAAGATCAAAGGATGTTTTACAGAAGATAGATTGTCTTTTTCCATTTTAAACGGCTATACTCTTTCAGGGCTAACCCATTATAAGGACAAAGCGTATCTCATTAACCTCTAGGAAGCTGTTTGGATTATCTCTTTCAGCAGGATAAACGCCTTTTTTCCTGTTCAACGGCCTCTATCAGGTCATAGGAAATCTGTGGCAGTTTGGTGTAGACCCTCTCCCAGGATACGGTTTGAGGGAATTCAAAGATTCTGTCCCGGTTTTTTTCCTCAACGGACAGGATTGCCTCGGCCAGGCCTTTTTCCAGAAATGGTTTAAATTCCTGATGACTGTTTATAAACCTTAAGAACCTTTCCGTCACCTTGTAGGGAGGCGTAAGCAATTCGCCGGCGCTCAGAATCGAATTGCGAAACACGTTTTTTACCATGTATTCCTCGGCATCCCTGTCATGCACTAGATTGCTGAAGCTTGCATCATCGGAATACTTTTTTATCTGTTCTTCCGCAACAGCCTGATAAATTATTGCCAGATCCCTGAAAAATGTCTCGGATATCTCAAGCCCTTCCTCAATCACGAGGGCATTCATCAGTGTGATCACTATATCTATGGCCATCCGATTCAGCCCGCCCACCGTGTTATCCTCTGACACAGCTTGATGTTTGTGGTCAAAAGGCTCCCTGGAGAACATTACCTGGGCGGATGATGAAGCCTTTCGGAAAACCTCTATCAGCGTAAAGATCTCTACCCCCCAGTTGGTAGCAAACCGCATCTTCTTCAACAGGTCCACATGAAACACTACCTCGCCGGAGAGCTGATAATGGAACCCCAACAGAAAATCGACCAGACGCAGCATCTTTTCGTCCTGGCTTTCCGTGAACTTTCTCTTCAGCGCCAGCAGAAGGGGATCCAATAAAAGACGTTTCACCCTTCCATAAATTGTCCTATCCATAACGCGGGAATAGTATGCCTTCGCAAAATCATAGTTAAGGACCACCACAGGGTACAATAGACGATCGAGCTGCACACTTTTAAATGTCCTGATGTCCGCATCAATAATCCCTATTGATTCAGCTCCAAGGGCAATGGCTATCCCGAAGCTCAGAAACATGTTCTTACCTTTTCCTGGTTCACTAATATTAAACCCGGCCTTGTTCAGCTTTTCGTATATTCCTGAAAAATTAGGCCCCTCATTCCATTGAATGAGACAGTTTTTTATCCTGTGTTTAGAAATAAGATCCTTGAGCTGGAATGCCTCTTGTTCGGTGGCCTTATCCAGACCAAATATGATCCTGGACAGATATGACACATCCTTTAATTGTCTCAGGATATTTTCAAATACCGGCAGGTTTTCGGGATCGGAGAACTCGCTGGCCAACAAAGGGATTATAAGGACAGTCTTTTTCCACCTGGAATGAAGCCTGAGCTCACTTCTCAGATGCTTCCTGTCCTGCTTGATGATATGGAAATCGGTTATCCGGCTTCTATTTTGAGAGAAATCAGTTATAAGAGAACCTCCTTTATTCTCTCGCAGAAAATAGAATAAATATTAAGGGTTGTCAACTTACGGCTAAAAAAGGCGCTTCTGAATATCCTCCATGTCATCCTCCATCTTTATTTTGAAATGGAGATATGCCGTCTTAGTCGCTACCCTGCCTCTCGGGGTCCTCTTAATGTACCCCTGCTGGATCAAGAAGGGCTCATAGACATCCTCAATGGTATCCTTTTCTTCGCAAACCGCGGCGGACAGCGTATCAAGACCTATTGGACCTCCGTTAAATTTCTCTATTATGGTAAGCATTATATGACGGTCCATCTTATCCAGACCCTGATCATCCACCTCCAGCATGCGAAGCGCGTGCATCGCGACCTCTCGAGTAATTGCCCCCTCTGCCTCCACCTGAGCAAAATCCCTCACCCTGCGAAGAAGCCGATTCGCGACCCGCGGCGTGCCCCTTGCCCTCCTGGCAATCTCAAATGCCCCTTCCTCAGAGATAGATATGTCCAGGATTTTCGCGGACCGGGTGACAATCTTTTTAAGATCTTCAGGCTCATAAAAATCCACCCTCTGGATAACCCCGAATCGTTCTCTCAGGGGCGGAGTAAGCAAGCCTGTCCTGGTGGTGGCCCCGATCAGGGTAAACTGGGGAAGAGGAATCTTCATTGTCCTGGCGGAAGGGCCCTGGCCTATGATTATATCCAACTGGAAATCCTCCATGGCAGGGTACAGTATCTCCTCCACAACATGATTAAGCCTGTGAACCTCATCGATAAACAGGACATCCCTGGGCTTCAGACTGGTCAAAATAGCTGCGAGATCTCCGGGCCTTTCTATAACAGGACCGGATGTGCTGTTAATATTCACTCCCAGTTCATTGGCCATGACATGCGCCAGCGTTGTCTTTCCCAGCCCCGGTGAACCATGAAACAGGACATGGTCAAGGGCATCCGAACGGCCTTTGGCCGCTTCGATAAACACCCCCAGATTTCTTTTTACCTCTTCCTGACCTATGTATTCATTAAACGAGGCGGGCCTCAGATTTGCTTCCCCGGGAATCTCCTCCGGCTGTAATGCGGAGGTTATGATCCTTTCTTTTTCATAATCCATCAAGTAAACCCTTTTACTTTATCAAACCAGTAACCGCAATGCCTCCTTGATTACTTCCTCTAGGCTAACCTCATCTAGGTTGGAGATCGCATTCTCTACAGCCTTTTTGGCCGGCTTCACTGAATATCCCAGATTCACCAGGGCGGAAAGGGCGTCATCAAAAACAGTCCTGTCCTGGACAACCGTAATAGTGAGCTTAGGGAGATCAAGATCAATGCCTACCTCTTGGGCCTTGTCCTTTAATTCCAGGGCTATCCTTTCCGCTGTCTTTTTCCCCACTCCCGGGATGGCCTGCAACCGCCCTACATCACCTGTGGAAATGGCTTCAAGCAGTACATCAGGCCCTACACCTGAAAGTATGTTTACGGCAAGTTTAGGTCCTATCCCTGATACGGATATCAACATGCGAAAGATATCTTTTTCAAGCACTGTTTTAAAACCAAAAAGGATGAAGGCATCTTCTTTTACATGGGTATAGATATGAAGACTAACCTGCTCTTCCTCTTCCGGTAAGACATAAAAGGTGGACAAGGGCACAATTACTTCATACCCTATGCCGCCGTTATCGATAATTAATCTCCCGGTAGTCTTTTTTAGCAGAATTCCTTTGAGATAAGCTATCATGGGCCAGTGTTTAGGGTTCCTTTATAAGATACTCTCCTCACCTCGTTCGGCGGCCTCCCGCCCAGGTCCGGTTATTATGCCGGCCCCTATTCAAATCTCGTCCAGTTAAGGTGGCATATAGCCGTGGCCAGGGCGTCGGAGATATCAGGACCGAACCTTTTCGGATGTTTGAGGATGACCTGCACCATTGCACCAATCTGTTCTTTGGTGGCCCTGCCGTAACCAACCACGGATTTCTTGATCTCCAGGGGTGTGTATTCAAAGACCTTTACTCCGCAATTAACCGCGGCTATCAACGCGGCGCCACGCGCGTGGCCGAGCTTAAGAGAACTTTTAACGTTCTTGGCAAAAAAGACATCCTCAATGGCCATCTCCCCGGGTTGATAGCGGTCCATGATCTCCACCATAGATATGTATATCTTATGTATCCTTTCATAGAAAGGGACATTCCCGGGAGAGCTTATAACACCCGCCTCCACACAGGAGACAAGGTTATCTTTTTTATCAACCAGGCCGTACCCCGTTATTCTGGAGCCCGGATCGACCCCTAGGACAAGCATCAGCTCACAGCCTCCATAACCTCGTCCGGGATATCGAAATTGGCATAGACGTTACTTATATCATCATTCTCTTCAAACGCCCCCATTAAGTTCAACATCTGTTCCGCCTTTTTTCCTTCAAGCCTGACATTTGTCTGGGGGACCATGCTTATCTCCGCGACACTGTATACCATTTCCATGTCATCAAATGCCCCTCTAACCTCTTCTAAAAGCGATGGCGCCGTTATGACTTCAAAGGAGGACTCCTCTTCTCTGACATCATCCGCACCCGCCTCCAGAGCTACGTCCAGAAGTTTATCCTCTTCCACCTTGTCTTTATCAAAGATAATCATCCCCCTTTTTTCAAACATCCAAGATACACATCCCGGCTCTCCCAGGCTTCCTCCGTGTCTGTCGAGGATATGTTTAATATCAGCCACAGTCCTGTTCTTATTGTCTGTAAGACACTCCACAAGCAAGGCCACACCACCCGGACCGTAACCCTCGTAGTTTACTTCCTCATAAGAAACCCCTTCAAGTTCCCCGGTTCCCTTCTTAATAGCCCTTTCGATATTCTCCTTGGGCATATTTTCCGCCTTTGCCGCCTGAATGGCCGTCCTTAGGCGCGGGTTTCCGTCGGGATCCCCACCGCCCAGCCGGGCGGCAACTGTGATTTCCTTTATAAGCTTGGTAAAGACCATACCTCTTTTGGCATCTGCCGCCCCTTTCTTATGTTTTATAGAACTCCACTTCGAATGACCGGACATGATTATACCTCCTGCCTATATCCTGATAACCGATCAACTATTTGACTAATGTCAATCCCAGAACATATACCTCACGGCTCCCTTTTCGCACCGCCCCGGGCCTTAAAACCCTTACCTGCTCAAAACAGCATGCAACCCTGTCTCTGAAGGTGTTGAAATCTTCTCCCTCAAAGACCTTGCATAAAAAATTTCCTTTCTCCTTTAACACGGCAAGGGTGATATCAAGGGCCTTTTCAGCAAGATTTAAAGATTGATTCGTGTCAACCAATCTTATCCCTGTCGTCTTGGGAGCAAGATCACTTATGACCGCATCCATTTTGCCCGCTTCTCGTACTAGCCACTCTATTTCCAGCTTGAGAATATCGGCTTCAATGAAACGAAAGTTTTCAGAGGAGACATGATCGGGCGACTTAATATCCAGACCCATAACCTCGCCTGTTTTCCCCACCTTTTTTATACAATACTGGGACCATGAACCCGGATAACATCCCAGGTCGAGCAAACGAAACCCGGGGCGAATTAAGCTGTACTTTTTGTCGATTTCCTCCAGCTTATATATGGATCTGGCTAGCCATTTTTCTTCCCGGGCCCGTCTGGAATAGTGATCTTTCCACTTGTTTTGTCTTTTCATCCTAGGTTTACCCGGAGCCAGAGGCTTGATTGCCGTTTCACGTATTAACTATCATATAAATTTACCCTTTGCAAAAAAATTGTGAAAGCATATAATTTCTATACCCTGTGGCCTTGCCATCCGATTGACTCATAGTACCCAGCAAAGTCCAAAGAGTCATGGCCATGCGTACGTCGGACAACAAAAGACAGAACTATTGCGGTATAGATCTTGTTTGAATCAATAAAGCTATCAGACATCCCAAAACAACACTGCGGGGTCCTGAGGAAATCGTCCCAAACACGCCCTGTTATCTGGATATTGGAAGAAAATGGTATAAGGGCTATTGTTAAGGATTTTTCCCTAAACGGATTTGTGTTCAGGAATACCATAGGCCGGTTTCTGGTGTGGAGAGAGAAGAAGGCTTACGGTAGATTAAAAGGGTTAAGGGGAGTTCCGACATTTTATCGGGCTGTAGACGGTCTCGCGCTGGTCATGGAGGCAATCCCCGGAAAAAGTATAGAATCCCCGGAAACCCTGGCAGAACTCCCTGAAACCTTCTTTGACGAGTTGCAGGACCTTGTGGAGAAGATTCACCAGCGCGGCGTGGCACATTGTGACCTGAAAAGGGCTCCTAATATTATACTGGGGGAAGACGGAAGACCCTATATAATTGACTGGGCAGCCTCTATCTGCAAAACTGAATTCGGCCTGTTCCCCTTAAGCCTTATATATGACAAATTTATCCAGGATGACCTTAAGGCCATCATAAAGATTAGATTGAAGCATTCCCCGGAGAGCGTAAGCCCTGCAGAAAAAAGATATTACTTTCGACGCGGTCCGGTGGAAAGATTAATAAGGCCGGTCAAGGAGAAGGCTAAGGATTTCCTGAAAAAGATAGCGTAACGCGGTATAAAAGACGCGAACATATCAGTCTTATCACCCATAAATTCCCCTGCCCCTGTCTTGTGGGGGTTTGCAGCCTCCTCCCCCTTGCCCTCAAGTCCTCAGCAGCAGGCAAAGGTGCTGAACCAGCGCTTCGGCATGTTTGAGATGCCGATGGCATAACTACCATATATAGTATTTTTTCTTGACACCTACCGCAAAAAGTTGTATAAAGGCCCAAATCCCTCACAAGAGGTAACCAAGGTTATCTAATGGCCAAAACCAGAGAGGAGATGGATAGAAGGGCTTTTTTATTAAAAAGTTCCACTTTTCTTGCGGGAAGCATCCTGGGGCTGAGTAGTTTTTCCAAGGCCTTTGCCGCTGACAAACCACCCAATCCACCCAAACTAGCTATAATTATTGATGATATAGGCTACAGCCGACCCCGTTTAAGTAAATTCCTGGAGATCGGGGCTCCTATAACCTTTGCCGTACTGCCCAAACTTGCCGAATCCAGGATGCTCGCGGAGGAAATCCATGACCAGGGTCATGAGATTATACTGCACCAGCCCATGGAACCATTTAATCCAAATATCGATCCCGGCCCGGGTGCTGTCTATGTGGGAGACAATCCGGATAAGATAGTCAATGTTATAGGCGAAAACATCTCCGATATCCCTTACGTTACAGGGATTAACAATCATATGGGATCCAAGTTCACGGCCTCCCGCAAAGAGATGGAAGAAGCCCTTTTTGCCGTAAAGCTGCACGGACTTTTTTTTATCGACAGCCTTACCACAAGCCGTTCAAAAGCATACGAGACAGCAAAAAGATTGCATATGGCAACCGCCTGCAGAAATATCTTTCTGGATAACCGGCCGCAGAAACCAGCTATCCTATCCCAGCTCGATAAACTTAAGTCACTCGCAATCAGATGCGGATACGCCATAGGGATCGGACACCCCTACCCGGAAACGGCCAGTGCCTTAGACTCTTTTTTAAGGGGTCTGAATAAACAGAAAATCTCAATGGTGTATATATCCCGTTTAATCCCTGCCTGAATCCGGCATCCAGTAACTGCCTCGCCGGTTACACCTTATAATCGGGCGGGGGTAGGGATTGAAGCCTTTCCATCTCTTTCCTACACGTCAGATCATAGGTGATGGGTGTAATAGTAATCCTTCGCTCCCTAAGGGCCCTAATGTCGGAATCCACGGCCTCATCTTCAACGGGTATCTCTGCGGAAAGCCAGTAATAGACGTTACCCCGGGGGTCTATTCTGCTCTCAAACTTCTCCTTTTGTCTTCGTGTTCCCTGTCTGGTAAAGGAGATCCCCTTTATTCTTTCTTCGGGAATCGCAGGGATGTTTACATTAAGGGCAGTGCCCTTTTTCAGATCATTTTCAATGATGAATCCTATGATTTCCCTGCTGAAACGCGCTGCGAAACCAAAATCAGGTGCTTTCAGCGTATCAAGTGATATGGCTGCAGATCTTATACCCAAAAATGCCCCTTCTGTGGCAGCCGAAACTGTTCCGGAATATAGCACATTAACTCCCACATTGGCGCCTAGATTTATGCCGGAAATAATAAGATCAGGAGGTATTTCCAATAATTCTTCCACCGCTATTTTCACACAGTCTGCAGGGGTCCCGCTCACGCCGTAGCCGAAAAATGATCCATTTTTGTATACATCCCGAACCCTTAAAGGAGAATCTAACGTAATGGCATGACCTACGGCGCTCATCTCGGTTTCAGGAGCCACTACAACTACTTCAAAATCTCCACTGAGCTCCCTGTATAGGGCTCCTAATCCGTGGGCATAAATCCCGTCATCATTAGTTAAAAGGATTTTCAATGGACTGCTCCTCCCCTATTTATATTATGTATGCAGTGACCACAATTTACGTATGGAGTTTTATATAGAATATATCATGTCAACCTGCAAATTAAAAAGGTTCATCCGGTTAATGAGTACGGAAAGGACTTTATATAAATACTTGGTTTGGCC
>CAYQNR010000062.1:0-17898 GCA_964418945.1 uncultured Desulfobacteraceae bacterium | reverse complement strand
CCCCATGGCCCATATAGCACAAAATATTTGAATATCATTAACTAGCGCTCTCATTAACCGGAGGAACCTTAATAAGATTAGGAGGTTGAATCATGTCCGAAAAAGAGGTCGGTGTAATCGTTAAATTCTTTGCAAAACCAAGCGTAGCGGCTCTTCAAGTCAAGGATGGAAGCATCAAGAAAGGAGACATACTAAGATTTAAGGGCCATACTACTGATTTCACCCAAGAGGTGGGGAGCATGGAGATTGAGAACCAGCCCGTAGAAGAGGCCGTGCCCGGAGATCTCGTAGGCATAAAAGTAAAGGAAAGGGTTCGGGAGAATGATATAGTCTATCAGGTTGTTGAATGAGTTTCCATCTCCTTTAGGGCCGAGAATAAGAGCTTTCTTATAAATCCTTCTTTCTCAAAGGATTTCATTTCCCTGAACCTGGTATAATCAGGATGATCTTTGCTGAGAACAGGGCATTCAGCCTGCATGGCCGGCGCCAGTTGATCGAATTCCAATACCAACTCTACGAGAGTGACTCCTTCACCCGCATAACGGTCCAGCCACCCCACCCGTTTCATATATTCGAATCTGATCCTGTCCAACAAAAAAAGGTATCTGTCCACTACCATCATCTTCTGTTTTGTTCCCAGGTGGTTGAACTCCAACCCCGAACCCATACCCTGGAGATTCATGATGAGGTCATATAGATAAAAGGGGCTATCTCCCTTACCCGAGGCCAAAAAGGCTAATGTTCTGTCTGAGATATGGCTGAGACGGGTTGATAATGCGAAATCCTCTTTGAACCTTTTTGCCCAGTTGCGATATCCTCTTCTGGCCTTTTTATCCTGTCGGGCTTTTTGGAGATCAACAATATCAGTCATTCTTGCAGCAATCCAGAAACGTCTGTTATAAGACCCGAATTGATTCTCCCTGCAGCAAGACTTGTCGACGAGTTCAAGTCGAGTCGCTGCGGGGAATTCACTCCCTGTGCGTTTTCAAAAAATACTATTCGAGACAGGCCTTTATAAAACCATAGAAAAGAGGCGCCGGAGATTCCATCCTGGATTTTAATTCAGGATGCGCCTGAGTCGCCATAAAATATTTAAGATCGGGTATCTCGATAAACTCCACCAGCCTTCCGTCAGGGGAACTGCCGGAAAAAACCATCCCGTTTTTGGTAAGTATCGCATGGTATTCAGGATTAACCTCATATCTATGCCGGTGCCTCTCGGATGCCTCTGTGGTACCGTAAAGCGATTGAACCCTTGTGCCTTCTTTCAGAACGGCCCTGTAGGCACCAAGCCTCATTGTACCTCCTTTATCCTGAATCTCCCTCTGTTCGGGCAGGATATCGATAACAGGGTGGGGTGTGTCCGGATCTATCTCTGTTGAGTTGGCCCCTTCCAGATGACAAACATTCCTGGAGTATTCGATAACAGCCATATGAAGCCCCAGACAAAGCCCCAGAAAGGGTATATTATTTTCTCTGGCATAACGGATCACCTCGATCTTGCCCTCCGTTCCCCTGGACCCGAACCCACCCGGAACCACTATTCCGTTCACATCATCCAGGAAGGAGGTGTCGGACATATCCGTAGTCTCGATCCATTTAAGTACTATCCTACAGCCCAGGTGTGCCGAGCAATGATTGAATGATTCAATGATAGATGCGTAGGAGTCTTCCAACTTGGTATATTTGCCGCACATGGCCACCTTGATCTCTTTTTTGGGATTTCTGAGATTATTAATAAGCTGTTTCCATCTTCTCAGGTCAGGAGGGCTGTAGATATTCAACTTCTTGTGGAGGATCCCCGGGAGGCCCTCTTCCTCGAATACAACGGGTATCTCATAGATATCATCCACATCAAGGCCCGTAATTACGGCTTCAGGATCAACATCACAGAAATTGGAAATCTTTGCCTTTACCTCCTTTGACAGGAACTCCGAGCATCTGCCTATGATGATGTCCGGGAATATACCCCTCTGCTTCAACAGGTTGACGCTCTGCTGGGTGGGCTTTGATTTTTGTTCATTTACCCCGAAGGGTATGGGGACATAGGTGAGATGGACATAGACAATGTTGTCCCTGCCGACATCCTCTTTCATTTGCCTCATTGCCTCCAGAAAGAGTTCGTTCTCTATATCCCCCACTGTCCCCCCGATCTCCACAATAACAAGATCCGCCGATTCTTCCCGAGCCACCTCAAAGATATGATCCTTTATCACATCCGTAACATGTGGGATATATTGAACTGTCTTTCCCAGGTAATCCCCTTTCCTTTCCTTTTTCCTGACCATGTTGAATACCGCACCCATGGTCAGATTCCATTTTGATTTACACGTAACGCCCAAAAACCTTTCATAGTGCCCGAAATCCATATCCACTTCACCCCCGTCATCAAGCACAAAGACTTCTCCGTGCTCGTAAGGGTTCATGGTGCCCGGATCCACGTTCAAATAACCGTCGCATTTTATGGGGATTATCTTAAGTTTTGAGGACAGTAGGTGGCCTATGGAAGCAGCGGCGATACCCTTGCCCAGACCGGATAGGACGCCCCCTGTCACTATAATATATTTTATGCGCATTCCGTTACCTTTCAATTATTCTTGATGCCTGAATGTTATAAAGGCCGGACCCAGCCTCTGACTTCCCCTGGCAATCAGTAATTTCGCGGGGCAATCGAAAAGGTGATTCCTGGGTTTTATTTGAAAAAATCTATCCATAGTGATTTCTTTAGTCAATACAAAAAGTGCTCAATAATCTTGGAGGTGTGGTGCGAAATTGTCAAGAAGGCATCTATCACCTCAAATTACCAAACAATTTCCGTGTTCAAAATTGTCGAAAAAATGTTGATATCTACAATATATAATGATATTTCCTTTCAAAAATACCATATATTGTATTTTCCTGTTGACATTTTAGATATATGGGGCTAGAATTTATAAATTATATTTGGCAAATCCTGAACATCCCGGGAGGGCCCGAAAATGCTGCCAAAAAAGGTGCTTGTGGTGGACGATGAACAAATCATTTCCGAATTCATGGTGAAAGGACTCACCATGATGGGTGAGTATTCCATAGAAAAGGCCTGTAACGGGCAAGATGCCCTCGAAAAATACAAATCTTTTTTACCTGATATTGTTATCATGGACCTTGAAATGCCTATTATGGATGGTTATGAGTCATCCTCCCGGATTAAATCTTTTGATCCCAAGGCCAAGATCCTTATGGTGACAGGCAATCCCGGCCATTCCAGGGCTACCAGAACCATAGAAGAAGGTATGGCATTGACCCTCCTCCAAAAACCTGTAAGATTAATGGACCTTAATCGTACCATCAATGAAAATCTGCCTTCTTGTGCCTGATAGAAAAGATTCCATGTAAAGACATATTACAGAGACTTCCGTTCCGCATTTCGTGTATCATTCCTGATTACCTGTCCGGCGGTCAAAAACCCCCTGTTCTTTGTATAATGGTAACACAAACTATGAAAGGAGAAAGACTTACATGGCTAAAATGACGAAACCCATACAGGAACTGCTCAACAAGGTTCCTATCGCGATCCTGGCCACCGCTACCCCGGACGGTATACCCAACGCCGTCCCCATCGGAGCCAAAAGAATCATTGATAACCAGGCTGTTCTTATATCCGACCAGTTCTTCAATAAGACCCTGGCAAATATGAAGGTCAATCCAAGGGTATCCCTGATGTTCTGGGAAGGGAATGAAGGATATCAGATAAAAGGCCCTGTCACCATAGAGACTACCGGTCGGCGGTTCGAGGAGACCACCAGGTGGATCAAGGAAATGAGCAAAAAGATGGGATTGTCTTTTCGATCGAAGGCGGCCGTCATCCTGCAAGTAGAAGAGATATACGCTATCGGCCCGGGTTCTGACGCAGGCAAAAGACTGGCATAGTGCGGCGAATATCGAAATATCAGATTTTTCGCTCGCTGTGCTCGGCTCAGTCCCACCCCTTCGGGGCGGGTTACCAGTTTCGAAATGAATTCAGATTTTTAAATGTTCAAAATAAAAAGATTTCCTTTTTGTAAATCAGCTAGAGTAATTGTTTCTGTCATTTGAATTATTGTCACTGGATATTGTTTAGGATTTCTTATTTCGTGTTTTGATTTCTGTACCATGCATATACCTTTAACCTTATCTTACAACAATGGCTGTGACATAATGTGTTTCATCCGGTTAATAAGTGCGTAAAGAGGTAAAAGATTAAACCTTATCCGCCTTCGCAGAAGACCACGGGTTTACCCGTGGGGCTCCATTATAAGTAGCTTAATGGCCCATGGGGCAAAAAAATTCAGATGTCATTTCAAAAAGCATCAAGAGCTGAGGTCACGGCTGTTCTTTTCAAGACAACATCTCAAAAAGAATTCCACCCAAGGCTTGCAGTGGTCTTATTTTCAAGGGTTTGCTCCACCAGAACCCCTGGCAGAATTTCCCGTTGCTACCAGGAAAAGGTCTGTCAAACCCTTGAAAATAAGACCACGTCCACGGAATACCATAGATGTCGTCTTGAAAAGAATGGCCGTGACCCGAGGGCTGTCCCTTTTCTTCGTTCCGGATCTCCCGGCCTGGTCATTTCAAGGAGTTACGGGTGGGGGACCCCCTGCCCGCCTCGTTTGGCTTTTTGCGGAGTTATTGCACATAAACAAGTTCGCCGCTTAAAAGAGAACACCATGGCACATATAGCGCAAAATATTTGGATATCATTAACTAGCCTACTCATTAATCCGGATGAACCGATAATATAGAAGTTAATATGATTGATATCTTTGATCATCTGTGCATTAATTGATATAATTATATTCCCTCCATTGATAATGTTCCTTTTCATCTGGATCTGAGCTTCAAGAAGTCTGTTACCAATGCATATTCCCAATAACCTTCCCTTAACCATATTTCCGTAATGGAGGACATAGAAACCATTAACAAACCTTTAAGTAAGATTGAAAAGGGGGAAAATTATGGGCAAAAAAGACCTTCCGGAGACCTTTAAAAAGATTACGGATGAGTACCCTGATGTGTGGGCGGCGCATGAACAGCTTACCAAGGCATGCGCGGAAGCAGGCCCGCTGGAAAGAAAAACTGTTGAACTGATAAAGGTGGGCATCTGTGTGGGGGCCGGCCTGGAGACGGCCACCCAGAGACACGCCATAATGGCCATGGAGAACGGTGCCACCAAGGGTGAGATCTATCAGTCGGTGCTCATGGCAATGACCACCGTGGGACACCCGAGGGCAGCGGCAGGTTGGAAGTGGGTGGAATCCGTCTTGGAACAAGGATGATCTGGTGATACAGATTTATCAGTTGTTCTGACGAAGAGACAGCGGTATCCACATTTATTGGATTACAATGGAACAGGCAGGGCTGAACGGCCCTGCCTGTAACTAACCGATAAAGACTAGTTATAGCTCCCTATCTCCGTGGCTTTGGCCCTGTCTTCCTGGGACATCTCTGCCAGGCGCTTGATTTCATTGACATCCAGGCCCAATCCTTCCCCTACCCGGCCGCCATAGTCGGGATCCGCCTTGAAAAACACGGCGGCCTGACGGATCTGTATCCGTTTCTGGGCGCCTCCAAGATGGTCCACGATGTTTCCGATCAGGTGGTCTCTATCCTCATCCGTCATAACCTTCCGATATAAGTTACCCGCCTGCACAAAATCATCATTTGGATAACTGTAAGAATAACGGGCTGCTTCCCCTTCCAGTTCTATGGGAGGCTCTAACGCCGATGGATCGGGGGCAGGCCCCCCAAGACTATTAGGCCAGTAATTAGGCCCCCCTCCCCCATTATCATCCACACGCATAAATCCGTCTCTCTGATAACTCTTTTCAGGGGCATTCTTCGGCGCGTTCACCGGGATCAGATGGTAGTTTGGCCCTAATCGATGAAGATGCGTGTCGTGATAGGAAAACACCCTGGCCTGAAGCATCTTATCCGGCGAAATCCCGATACCCGGAACAAGGTTGCCGGGCGAAAAGGCCGCCTGCTCAACCTCTGCAAAATAGTTTTCAGGATTGCGATTCAGGACCAGCTTGCCTATCTTGACCGGCGGCGCCTCCCCGTGGGGCCAAACCTTGGTTATATCAAAGATATCCCAGGCAAAATCCTTTGCCTGTTCCGGCGTAAGTATTTGCATCTCAAGGGTCCATGAAGGATAGTCGTCCTTCTGTATGGCGTTGTAAAGGTCCCTGGTAGCATGATTCGGATCTTCACCGGATATGCGCTTTGATTCCTTAAGGGTCAGATTCTTTATTCCCTGATCTGTCTTGAAATGGTACTGGACCCAGGAATACTCGCCTTTATCATTATACCACTTGTAGGTATGGCTACTGTATCCATTCATGTTCCGATAGGTTGCCGGTGTACCTCGGTCGGAAAACAGTATGGTAACCTGATGGACGGACTCCGGTGTGAGCGATAGAAAATCCCAGAACATATCCGGGTCAGGAAGGTTGATCGCCGGATGCCTTTTCTGGGTGTGGATAAAATCAGGGAATTTGAGAGGATCGCGGATGAAAAAGACAGGAGTGTTGTTGCCTGTCATATCGTAATTACCATCCTCCGTGTAAAACTTAATGGCAAATCCTCTGGGATCCCGTGCCGCATCGGCTGATCCCCTTTCCCCACCCACCGTGGAGAAACGCGCAAGAACATCCGTCTTTTTTCCAATCTTGGAAAGAAATTTTGCCCTGGTATATCTTGTCACATCAGCGGTAACCTCAAAATAACCATGGGCACCCGCACCTTTCGCATGCACGACCCTCTCGGGGATTCGTTCACGATCAAAGTGCGCCAGTTTCTCCAAAAGATGCGTATCCTGCATCAAAACCGGCCCTCTTTTACCCGCGGTCAGGCTGTTCTGATCATTACCGACCGGGAATCCAAAGGCGTTTGTCAAGGTCTTTTTATCTTTTGCCATTTTCCTTCTCCTTTGAACAATCATTGTTTTACAAGAGAAAAACCTTCTAATCGAACAAAACAAACGCTAAAGGTGGTGTTCGTTAATAAAAGACTCCTTGGAAAGAGATCTACTTCCCTTCACCTTTACAATCAGGACAAATCCCGAAAAAATCCAGACGATGGGATAAGATCTCAAAACCGGTGTCTTGGGTTAATTCTTCGGTTAAATCTCCCAGGCTTTCCAGGTCAGCATCAATAACCTTTTTACACTTAACGCATATCAGGTGTGGATGAGGAAAGGGGTTTTTCCCGTCATACCTGTTGCCGCCTTCGGAAAAACCGAGTTCCAGCACTTCGTTAAGTTCCTTGAGCAGTGTAATGGTCTTATAAACCGTGGCAAGGCTTGTTGTGGGAAATTCGTTTTTTACCTGTGTGTAAATATCTTCCGCGCCCGGATGACCTTCGCTTGCCGATAATATTCTAAGGACCGCGATGCGTTGAGGAGTCAGGCGAAATCCGCGCAGTCGCAATCTGGAGAGCATCTGGTCAAATCGAGTATCCGGATTATCCATTATATCACTTTCCTTGAATGCAAGGTAAAAATCCAATCAAGATTTATACTTAGTGTCCATTGTTTAATTAAGAATAATTATTTATTAAATATTATTATTACCAAATAATAAATGAATAAAATATAGTTGTCAACAAAAAATTTGCCGCACAAAACCCCTATTGATCTAAAATCACGTGTGCTACGGCGAGCCAGGTAGCGCAGGGCGTAAGGCGCACAGCGCAAAGAGCATGGAGCAAAGAGGAAAGAGAATCAGAAGGTAAGAAGATTAGAAGGCAGGAGACAGAAGTCACAATCCGTATTCTGGCTACTGGCTCCTGTATCCTGACTTCTTATACCTAATAGCTAATATCTAATGGCTAAAAGCTAAAACCTAAAACCTACCAGCCTTCAGCCTAATAGACTTTATTAGTATAATTACCCCTTGAACCGTTACGATATCAGCTTGAAAAAGTAGGTTTATCCTCTTAACTAGCGTACTCATTAACCGGATAAACCGATAAAAAAGAGCAACAGTAGTACCTTAATCCTTTGTCAACAGAGAAAGGCAGGTGTCCGTAGTCGGCAGGCAAAAGAAGTTACTTTACTGATTCTAGAAAACCATCAAGAGTTTTGATATCTTGCACATTGTAGACCTTTGCCTCGCTTTCGGCAGGTATAATCTTATTTAGCAATCCGGACAGCACCTTTTTGGGGCCTACTTCCACAAAGGAAGTCACCCCGTCCTCCAGCATTCTCAGGACTATATCGTACCATTTCACCGGGCTTATCAACTGCCTGGCCATGATATCTTTTATCTTTTCAGGATCCTCCTCAGACCCGGCGGTCGCGTTGAAAAGTACGGGCGTTTTCGGCCTGGAGAATGAAATGTCTTCCATAAATCGACGAAGATCCTCAACCGCATTTTTCATTAAATAACAGTGCCATGCCCCGCTCACCTTTAAGGGAATGACCTTACCACCTTCTTCCTTGACCAAGTCCGCTGCAAATGCAAGGGGTTCCCTTTGACCGGTGATGACTATCTGTTGTGCGCTGTTATGATTCGCAACGGCTATCACGCCCTTGTTACTCGCCCTGGCTGTGATATCCCTTACCCTATCAATCTCCATGCCCACAACTGCGGCCATGGCCCCCGGATTTGCCTGTGCCTCCCTGTGCATCAACTCCCCTCGTTTCTTAACCAGCTTTAAGGCGTCATAGGCGGTGATTACTCCTGCGGAGGTCAAGGCAGCGTATTCCCCCAGACTGTGGCCCGCGGAAACGGATGAATTGACCCCGGATTTGTTTAGAGCCATAAGGCATACAAGGTTAACGGCTGTAACCGCCGGCTGGAGATTCACGGTAAGCGTGAGTTCTTCCATGGGACCCTCAAAGCATAACCTGGAGACGGCCCTCTCACATATATCATCAAGCTGTGTAAATATATCCCCCGCCCCCTGGAATGCCTCCGCTATTTCCCGTCCCATGCCGATATACTGGGAGCCCTGACCGGGGAAAACAAACGCCGTCTTTTCAGGCATGAAGTCCTCCTTATCTCAAGTATCTGCCGCTTTTGCAAATAGCTTCAGGTATCACGCATACATGATCACTGTTGGGGATTATCACTCCGGGGTTCACCCATGGTTTTGCGGAAGAGCTGATCAAGGGCGATATCATAGTCTCTCGAACCGGGGATAAGTGACTTGTTATGGGAAAGCTGCTGAAGAATCTTTTCTTCCGTCCTTTCAAATCTGCTATTTATGTTTGACATTACCCTGTTTACGACTTGGTATATCTCCACATCGGTGCCATAGACATCCACAACAGCGGGATCGTTAATAATTACTTCAAGGATATACTGAGTGATGTACAGGGAGATTGGGTTCGGTCGCGGGACAATACCACGGATGGGAGCGGTAAAATACTTAAAATCAAATTCATTTGTCTTGAGGATCTGTTTCAGTCCCTTTAACAGATTATCGGAAACGGCTGTGGGGTTTTCCGCCTCAATGATCTTTTCCATTAAAAGGACCTGCCACAGTTCCCGGTGAATCTCCGGTAGTTTGAATTTGAAGAATCTGTCCCGCTGAAAGGCCTGCTGTTTCTCCTGCCTGTCCAGCCTGTTTATCAGCTTCTCCTGGACTCTCCCGCTATCAAAATTTCTCATTTATTGTTTTTATCACTCTCCCAAGTTTGATTACGGTCTGCATAATGCGCCGACCTACACCTTTGTTTCACTTAGTCTCCGTGACTGAATTCTCCTTTTTCTTTTTGGTTTCATCGGGTTTCTTCGCCTCTTTATCCGGTGCTTTCTTGGACGCATCACCGCCCCCGGCTCCGGTTTCCGCTTTGTGTCCCCCTGTTTTGGAAGCATAATCCGTTACATACCAGCCTGACCCCTTCAAATGAAAACTGCTGTGTGATATGAGTTTTTTCATTTTACCACCGCATAATTCGCACTTGGCCATGGGAGGAGCGCTTATCTTCTGAAAAACCTCGGTTTGGTGGTGGCATTTGGTGCATTCATATTCATAGAAAGGCATTCTACATCACCTCATCTCATGAAATGATCCTTTGTGAAGCAAACAGGTTGTGGAACCTGTGCCATCTATATGATTCCAGGATATAATCCATTTTCGGGAGGGAAGACGTCTTTAATATATCGTAGGTTGTGGCGTGAACCAATTTTTCTTCTTTTTCCCTGTCTCGACCCGAAACCTCAAACCTTTGAAAAAAATTACAGAATCTTACTATATGAACCAGTTCATGGGTAAATATATACACAAGCAGGGGGATCAGGGTAAGTTTTTTATCTCTCCTGAGGGCGCTTAATATCCGGTGATCCTGAAGGCATATAAAATAGAAATCTTGTCTCTTTGTCCTGGACTCATCCCCCTCTATAACCCTTGAGTATTTATTTAATAATGCAAAGGCATATGAAATAATCTCGTCATCGGCCAGGGACATTAATGTCTTGACATCGTACTTATGGCGCTTCCACTGCCCGATGGAAAATCTGTAATAATTCCCGGTCTTGTCTTCCGCAATCTCAAGGGCCTCGCTCACAGCATCCATATTCTTGTCTTCAAATGCCAGATATGACATAGAGTGCCCCATCTCTAAAAAGTTTCACTGCGAATATAAAGCCTGTTATAGAAATGTCAACACCCGATCAGACTCTTTGGTGGCGGTGACTGGATTTGAACCAGTGACTCTGCGGATATGAGCCGCATGCTCTGACCCCTGAGCTACACCGCCGCCCATAAAAATAGCTGATATGTGTAATTTTTTCACATTAAACGTGTTATTCTTGCCATATAAGTAATCATAATAGCATATCACTAATATAATATTATACTAATTATATTATAAATGTTAAATATTTTACAAGCATGTTTGCTTACGCAATACCAGGCACAGCGGCCTTCCGCATTGAAAAGAGACCACTGCCGGATATATATGCAGTAAACCCAGCGCCCAATACATTACCCGGAAAAACGTCGATATCTTGAAGGCACATAAATTGCATGATAGCTAAAGTAATTCTGGAGTGCACGTTACATTAAATATGCCTTCTCTCCAGGGGGAAAAAGACAACAGAATATCAGTAACGGCACATCCGGTTTTCCCCGGCTCTCCGCCGGGGTTTTTATTGAATCTTCTTTATCTCCTCCTTCATGGCAGGGACTATGTTGAAAAGATCGTCCACCACTCCATAATCGGCCTTCTGAAAGATGGGGGCTTCAGGATCTTTATTGATAGCCACTATTACCTTTGATGTGGACATCCCGGCAAGGTGTTGAATAGCTCCTGAAATACCGCACGCTATGTATAGATTCGGCGATACCACCTTACCCGTCTGGCCGACCTGATCGGACTGCGGTCTCCACCCCGCGTCAACAGCGGAACGCGAAGCACCTACTGTAGCCCCCATGAGATCGGCCACTTCTTCAAGGATCCCGTATCCCTCCGGACCTTTCATCCCGCGACCGCCGGAAATAATCTTATCCGCTTCAGTAAGATCTATTTTACCGCCCTCATCTTTCACCGCATCAATCACCTTTGTCTTTATCATGCCATCATCCAGAGTAAATGCGGCATCCTCAATGCTTGCCGATCTGGATTCATCCGGCTCATTCATGGCCATGACATTGGGTCGCGCAGTTGCCATCTGAGGTCGGCTTTCGTTAAACGTCACTTTTGCATAGGCCTTCCCGGCATATATCGGCCTTACTGCGATCAGATTGCCGTCCTCCACGGTGAAGCTAGTACAATCCTGTGCCAATCCGGCTCCCAGACGCGCCGAAAGCCTTCCTGCAAGGTCTTTGCCCCGGGCAGAGGCTCCCAACAACAGTATATCCGGGCCGTTAGCTTTGGCTATTTCGGCTATTACCGATGTGTACGCATCTGTAGTATATGTTTCCAGCCGCGGATCATCCGCAACAATAACCTTATCCGCGCCGTAATTTCCCAGCTTTGCCGCCTTATCCTTGACATTGGATCCCAGCAATACGGCCGTTACTTCCTGCCCGTAAGAATCAGCTAGTCTCCTTGCTTCACTTACCAGCTCGTAGGAGATCTTTCGTATATCCCCTTTCCTCTGTTCAGCAATGATCATAACTCCTTTTGCCATGTTTTTATCTCCTTTTGTTCCTATTGGATTAGAGTGATGATTTCCCTTTTCCTGAAGAATTATATGACTTTGGCTTCTTCATGCAACAGCCTTACAAGTTCTGCGGCCTTCTGCTCAGGTGTTTCACCCTCTATTATCTTACCCGCTTCCCTTTGAGGAGGCGGAGTAAGTTCTGTAATCTTCAGTCTTCTTGCTCCTTCACCAAATTCGGCGGGATCAAGGCCCAGATCGGCGAGAGTCTTCTCATCAAGGGGCTTTTTCTTGGCCTTCATAATCCCTGGCAGGGAGGCATATCTGGGTTCATTCAACCCCTTCTGGGCCGTAAGAAGCGCCGGCAATTCGGCCTCGATCACAAGGGACTGGCCTTCCACCGGTCTCGTAGCCTTGACAACCTTGCCGTCTTCGGATACCTCCACTTTGAGAACCACTGAGATCTGAGGGATCCCAAGGAACTCCGCCAGAGCGGATCCTACTATACCGTTATCGTCATCTACTCCCCTCTGCCCTGTAAATATCAAATCAAAGTCGGTTTGTTTAATGGCTGCCGCCAGTGCCTTGGCAATGCCCAGGGCGTCACTGCCCTCAAGCGCTGGATCATTTATAAGCACACCTTTGTCTGCACCCATGGCAAGGGCTGTACGAATCGCCTCCGTAACTCTCTTAGGACCCACGCCAATAATGGTGACTTCCCCTCCGAATCCTTCTTTTAGCTTCAGGGCCTCTTCAACACCGTATTCATCATAAGGATTCATAATCCATTTGATATCATCTTCAACAATGGATTTCCTATCCTGTGCTATCTTGATCTGGGTTTCCGTGTCTGGAACCTGTTTTAAACAAACTATGATATTCACCTTACACCTCCTGTTTTTATAATCTTTTCATTAACCTGATTACAATCTGGCTATTATAAAAAATGCCTTTTATTCCTCCTGGTTATCCCGAAATTGAGTATAAGCTGGCACCTAATCGCCTCAAATCACAGACAATCCAGCGGTTAACACGGGTTAGTTCCCTAACATGTAGGTAATATGGTGTCAAGGGTTAATATACCCTCAGATCCCCGTTAATAATACAGGGATTAACCGGACGTCTTTTTACCTCCCTTCGCGGCTTCAATAGCAACATGGGCGGCTGCGAGCCTCGCTATGGGTACCCTGTATGGTGAGCAGCTCACATAATTCATACCAACCCTGTGACAAAACTTGACAGAATTTGGGTCACCTCCTTGCTCTCCGCAGATGCCGACCTTGAGAGTCTTGTTGGTTGAACGTCCTTTTGCAACACCCATCTTTATCAACTGCCCTATGCCTTCCTGATCGATAGTCTGAAAGGGATCATCCTTCAGGATCTTTTTTTCCAGGTATGTTCCAAGAAACGCCCCGATGTCATCCCTGCTGAATCCGAAACCCATCTGTGTAAGGTCATTGGTCCCAAAGGAAAAGAATTCCACAACCTCCGCCATCCTGTCTGCCAGCAGGCATGCCCGCGGAATCTCTATCATAGTCCCCAGCAGATAATTAATCTTTCTTATCTTGTATTTCTTAAGCACTTCCCCATAAACACGGTCCACGATAACCTTCTGCTCCCTTAGTTCATTCGTCTCACAGGTAACCGGAATCATGATTTCAGGCAGCGCCTTCTTCCTTGCCTTGTTCAACTCGGCTGCGGCTTCAAAGATGGCCCGTACCTGCATCTCGGTCACTTCCGGATAAGTTATCCCCAGCCTGACTCCCCGGTGTCCCATCATGGGATTGACCTCATGAAGAAGTTCGCTTCTTTTCTTTACCTCCCTCACACTGATGCCGAGGCTATCAGCGAGGGCCTTCTGTCTTCCATGGTCCTGTGGGATGAATTCATGGAGCGGCGGGTCCAGCAGGCGCAATGTCACGGGAAGTCCGTTCATGGCCTCGAGGGTAACCTTGATATTTTGCTTTACGTAACGATAAAGCTTGTTAATGGCGTTCTTCCTTTCCTCCACAGTACCGCTTAGGATCATCTGACGAAGCAGAAACAGGGGCTTTTCACTCTTTTCCCCGTAAAACATGTGCTCGGTTCTGAAAAGGCCGATTCCCTCCGCTCCGAAATTCCTTGCCACCCTCGCATCTTCCGCGGTATCGGCATTGGCTCGCACGCCCAGCTTGCGATATTTATCCGCCAGATTCATAAATTTCTGGAAGTAAGGATTTTCCGTGGCGTCTATCATATCTAGCTGGCCTTCATAGACATATCCCCTTGTGCCGTTAAGGGTTATGGTAGCCCCCTTTTTATAATTCTTCTCGTCCACTGTCATCTTCCCTGAAACAGAGTCGACATGGACCATCCCGGCTCCCACTATACAGCATTTTCCCCAGCCTCGAGCCACAAGAGCCGCATGACTCGTCATCCCTCCCCGCGCAGTCAGGACTCCCTCAGCGGCACGCATCCCTGCTACATCCTCGGGATTGGTCTCCTCCCGGACCAGAATAACCTTTTTGCCGTTCCTTGCCCATTCCACGGCCTCGTCTGAAGTGAATACTATTTGTCCGCTCGCCCCACCTGGACCGGCAGGTAGCCCTTGGGCAATCTCTTTCACCCTGGCCTCCGCCGCCGGATCCACTAAGGGGTGAAGGAGTTCGTCCATCTGTTCCGGTTTAAACCTCAACACGGCCATCTTTTCGGTAATAAGCCTTTCCTTAAACATATCCATCGCCATATTCAAGGCTGCTGTGCCTGTGCGTTTGCCCGTACGGGTCTGCAACATAAAAAGCCTGCCTTCCTGGATGGTGAATTCTATATCCTGCATGTCCCGGTAATGGCGTTCCAGTTTTCTTTGAATGGAGTCCAGTCGCCTATAAATGTCGGGCATGGCTTTTTCAAGGGACTCAAGATGCATATTCTGTGGGTTCTTGGTCTCTTCGTTTATGGGATTTGGTGTGCGTATCCCTGCCACAACGTCTTCTCCCTGGGCGTTGGGAAGCCATTCTCCGTAGAATTTATTGTCACCTGTGGCAGGATTGCGGGTAAAGGCGACCCCTGTTGCCGAAGCAAAACCCATGTTACCGAAAACCATCGCCTGAACGTTGGTGGCGGTGCCCCAATCATCAGGGATACCTTCAATGCGACGGTAAGCCACGGCCCGTTTCCCGTTCCAGCTCTTGAACACGGCCCCGATACCCCCCCACAGTTGCTTCATGGGGTCCTCAGGGAAAGGCCTTCCCAGCAACTTTCTTATTCTTTTCTTGTATTCATTGCACAGACGTTTCAGGTCTTCCACAGTAAGCTCTATGTCGTTTTTGTAACCTTTTGATCTCTTGACTTCTTCCATGATGCTTTCAAGCTGAACGCGAATACCTTTACCTTCTTCAGGGTCAATGCCTTCCGCCTTTTCCATCACTACATCAGAGTACATGGTAATAAGCCTTCTGTAGGAGTCGTAAACAAAGCGATCGTTCCGTGTCTTTTTGATAAGACCGGGGATAGTCTTAGGGCAAAGACCGATATTCAAAACCGTCTCCATCATTCCGGGCATGGAAGATCGAGCACCGGAGCGGCATGATACCAGAAGGGGGTTAGCCGGATCTCCGAATCTCATTCCCATCTCGTCTTCAACCATCTTCAATGCCCTTTCCACCTGCTCCTTCATACCGTCAGGGAAAACAGCCCCCTTTGCAAAGTAGTCATTACAACAATCCGTGGTGATGGTGAAACCCGCTGGAACAGGGATACCGAGACGACTCATCTCAGCCAGGTTGGCACCCTTTCCCCCCAGCAGGTCCTTCATCTCAGCGCTTCCGTCAGTCCTTTTTGATCCGAAATAATATACGTATTTGGGCATAATAATATCTCCTCTTTTATCTTATTATTCTTTTCAAACCGCCACCAATAAAACGCAGATTCCTTTACCATGCTTTTTGCATGGTTCGGGGCCTGTTTCAGGTTAAGGGATATTGGTCTTAAACTGCTATGCCTGTTTGGAAGTGGCTGTAAATAACAGCAATATAAGTTATACTTATATATCTTTTCTATGATTTCTATCAAGTGTTAATAAACATATATTTTACATTCTTCCTGTTAATGAGTACCATAGAAAGGGTGAATACATTCAAAATTAGTGCTAAAATCCACAACGGGCCATGGTATCTTTTCTGCGGTTCCAAGTCTCACGGCCTGGTCATTTCAAGACGTTAGAGACGGGTGAACCCTCCCCCCTCCGCTGTTCCCCTCGCTTTCGCTTCCGCCTTCGTTACAACTATGGCGGGACAGGCGGGGCCGGGGGGTCCCCCATTCTCTAACATCCTGAAATGACGAAGGCCTTCCGCCAGTCACTCCGAAAAGACACCATGACCCTTGCCAAGTTTAAAAGGTTTTTATAATTAGTTGTGGTGATTAACCGGAAGAAAGTATTTTATGTTGATTTTATGTTGGTACTTTTTTCATAATAGAGACCCCCACCGCAATAGGTGGGATATCAGGAATTCAGAATACAGGACCAGGGAGTGAGTATAAAAAAAGCCCTGAGCCTTAAGCCATCCATACAAGGTTTTATAACATGCTTGAACGGAACAAAACCCTGATTTATCTTGACCATAACGCCACCACGCCCATTGATCAGGCTGTAGCCAATACTATCATGGAATGCATGGATGAAGACTTCGGCAATCCTTCAAGCGGTTATACCCTTGGAGTTAGGGCAAAGGAGAAGGTGGAAACCGCCCGAAGGCAGGTGGCAGCGCTTCTGGGATGCAAAAGCAGTGAAGTAATCTTTACATCGGGGGGTAGCGAGTCAAACAATATGGCTATCAAAGGTTTGATTGATTTCAGCAAACCCAGGAAGCACCACATCATTACTTCGGCCGTGGAACACCCCGCGATCCTTAATCCAGTGCTATATTGCCAGGAGCTGGGCGTCAGGCTCACAGTCCTCCCTGTGGATCATTACGGAATAATCTCCCTTGATGATTTGCAAAAAAGCATTAAGCCCGATACCTGTCTCATCTCCATAATGCTGGCAAATAATGAGACCGGCACCTTGCAGCCCGTTAAGGAGATTGCCGGAATAGCGAAAGAATACGGTGTCCCCTTTCACACAGACGCGGCCCAGGCTGTAGGAAAGATCCCCGTGGACGTCAATGAACTGGGAGTGGATCTTCTGAGTGTGGCGGGGCACAAGTTTTACGGTCCAAAAGGCGCGGGGGCGTTATTTATCAGGGAAGGGCTGAATGTCACCCCCCTGATCCATGGCGCAGGTCAGGAGTCCGGGAAAAGGGCCGGTACTGAGAACGTTGTTTTCGCGTCAGGTCTGGGCGTAGCATGCAGGGTGGCGGGAGAAAGCTTGAAACAAGACATCACCGGGATTAAGGCCCTGCGTGACAGGCTGCAGGAGATGCTCTTTGACAATATCGAAGGCCTTGTTTTGAACGGACACCCCGAGAAGAGACTCCCCAATACGCTTAATATATCAGTGCCACATATCGAAGGGGCCAGGATGCTTGAAGGTTTACCCGGCCTGGCGGCCTCAACAGGGGCAGCATGTCATGACAGGTCGGTCAAGCTCTCCCATGTGCTGTCCGCCATGAAGGTCTCTCCGGAAGTAGGCATGGGCGCCCTGAGGCTGAGTCTGGGTAGGAGCAATGACGTAAATCAGATCGAGACAGCCGCCGCACAGATAATAGCCAGGGTAAAAGAGATGAAAGCATAAGGGTAGATTTGCTATTACTCTAAACCATATCAGATACTTCGCTTGGCCCGACCCCATTCGGTTGTCCTTCCTATGCTTGTCCTGGAGTCTGAATACGATGCCATGGAGACCGGCCCTATG
>CAYQNR010000061.1:0-18119 GCA_964418945.1 uncultured Desulfobacteraceae bacterium | reverse complement strand
AAAATAAGATAAGGAATAGGCTTGGTCAATTAAAAGTTGAGAAACTTGTCTGTCTCTTCCGACATTTTAATCCTCACATTTTATCTTGACTACATGTATTCATGAGGCTAGATTTGTCTCGTTATAACAACGGCATCCACAATAAGAAATATGAATGAAGTGCTATGAATAATTTCAAAAGATCCAGCGTTGTGGTGTACCACACAGAAAATGATAGCCAAGGTGGTTCA
Organism: uncultured Desulfobacteraceae bacterium; assembly: GCA_964418945.1. Taxonomy (GTDB): domain Bacteria; phylum Desulfobacterota; class DSM-4660; order Desulfatiglandales; family HGW-15; genus CAYUYB01. Next base: position 17,889 of record CAYQNR010000061.1, on the reverse strand, counting down.
TCACTAATAATAGGGGATTTTACTATAAATATTCTTTACTTAGGATACAGATGGCCTTTAGAAAAATACCAAAGGAGGAGAATATTATGCGACGATTTATTCCAGTCTTAGTCATGACGGTTTTTACTATCATGGCGACATTCTCATGTTCCGGAAATACTTCCACCAAGGATGGTCCTGAGTATCAGTATGAGGTACTCAGTCCCTGGGCGGAAGTAGACCCCATTCCACTCCGGGGCATCTCGCCCAGATTGGATTCCGTGTCCGGGAAAAAGATCGGACTTTTCGCCAACTTCAAGCGGGCGGCCAGGCCTATCCAGGCTGAGGTTGAAAGGAGACTAAAAGAACGGTTCGCCGACATCGAAACCAGCCTCTTTGATTCCCGCCTACCCAATGTCACCGAAACAGAAACGGTGAACAAGGAAAAGTTCACGGCATGGGCTAAAGAAATGGACGCTGTCATTGCCGCGGTGGGGGATTGAGGGTCCTGCACAAAGTTCCTCGCTTATAATGGCGTCGCCATTGAGGACTTTGGAACGCCGGTCGTGTTACTGGCGAATCGCGGTTTCGTGAATGACGCCCATTCTGCGGCGTCCGGTAAAGGTATGCCAGGTGTTCGCGTTCTGGGATCATCGATTGCATGTGAATCCACTGTGGCCGAAGATATTAAATCCGGCATTGACGAAGTGTTTGAGGGAATTATTGCAGAGTTGACCCGGCCTCTGACCGAGGAGGAAAAATCACCACAGGTGGATGTTGAAACGCCACCAAGGATCGCTTTTAAAGGCACTTATGAGGAAGTCAACCAGTTCTTCTATCGCAACGGATGGGGGGATGGACTACCCATCGTTCCTCCATCCGAGGCTGCCGTAGAGGAAATGATGAAAGGAACGGATCTGCCGCCGGACCACGTTGTGGCTAAAATCATTCCTCGAATGGGTAAAGCCACTATCGAGAAAATCGCCGTAAATGCGGTTATGGCCGGTGCTCTTCCCACGCATATGCCTGTGCTGATAGCGGCCGTGGAAGCCGTTTCGGATCCTAAAACACGATTCGATACATTTGAAGTCAGCACCGGCTCCTGGGCCCCTTTGCTGGTGATCAACGGACCAATACGAGAGGATATCCGTATCAATTGCAGTTCCGGCGCCCTTAGTCCGGGGGATCTTGCCAATGCCGCTATCGGACGGGCCCTAGGCCTGATCATCAAGAATATCGGCGGCGCCAGAAAAGGAATAGAGGATATGGGCACGCTGGGGAATCCGGCCAAATATGCGCTTGTCCTCGGCGAGAATGAGGAAGAAAGCCCATGGGAGCCCCTGCATGTTGAATTCGGCTACCAAAAAGACGACAACACTTTAACCGTTATGTTTCCCAATCGCTACACACAGACGATTCCGGCCCAGACAAATGCCGAGGGCATTGCAACCGCTCTGGCGGGTATGGAACCCAGAGCTTTATCCTGTCTGCTAGTGATCCCGGATCATGCCAATATCTTTTCGGGCGAAGGATGGTCCAAACAACAAGTAAAAGAGTCCATTATGAAAAAATCGGGGAGCAGGGACAGCCGTCGACCCGGACGATTGCAGAATGAAGATTTCGCTATCGTCGTTGCAGGCGGTCCCGGTGTTTGGATGGGACTGCTGCAGAGTGCAGGTGGCTTTGGGAACTATTTCGTTACCAAGGAAATCAAGCTGCCCAGCAACTGGGAGACGCTGACAGCAAAGTACAGCACCCTGGTTCCTACATACGTAAAATACTAGGTAGTGTCCATCCATAAAATACTTATTTATGGATGGAGTGTTCAGCTGCCTGTCCCGCCATAGCATTGTGCGAAGGCGGATCAGCTATCAGCACTCAGCTAACTCTCTGTTATCAAAACCTGAAACATCCTTCCATTCAAGGGTGGAAGGAAGCGGGATATCCAATAGAGAAAAAGTAGGGCTCTGTTATCGATCGGGGAATGAACTCCCTAATAAGGAATACTCTTGCTGTTCTGATAGAAGCATTATTTATAGGACCGTTGGAAGGTAAAAATTATGACTACGAATGACAATCCATTTATGAATATTGACCCGCGTGAAACCATCGACCAGGCTCCGATGAGCCTGCTACAGATATTCATTATCGCCATAACAGTCGGTCTGAATGGCTTGGACGGTATTGATGTTCTGTCCATTAGCTTTGCATCTACCGGGATCGCTGCAGAATGGGGGATCGATAAGGGAGGCATCGGTATTGTTCTTTCCATGGAACTCTTTGGAATGGCTGCAGGCTCAATAGCATTAGGCTGGGTTGCCGATACCATCGGCCGGCGCAAAACAATGATCGGCTGCCTGATAACAATGGCCATCGGCATGTTTATGGTAACCACCGTCAATAATGTCGTCGAGTTGTCGCTCTGGAGAATCATAACGGGTCTGGGTATCGGTGGCCTGCTATCCGCCGTTACCGCCATAACAGCGGAATTTTCCAATATCAAAAATCGCCATCTATGTGTTTCTCTCATGGCCATCGGGTATCCGATTGGCGGCATCATCGGAGGCGAAATCGCCCGTCGGCTTCTTGTGGAATACGACTGGCGTTCCGTGTTCTATCTCGGCGCTGCTTTAACAACCATCTTTATTCCACTGTTTTATTTTGTGGTTCCGGAATCGGTCTATTGGCTGGTACGCAAACAGCCGGCAGGCGTATTGGATAAGGTGAACAAAACACTGAAACGTATAGGACATAAAACCGTTGAGGTTCTGCCGGAAGTCACGCCCGAAGTGCGCAAAAAATCCTTCGGAGACTTGTTCGCACCGGGACTGAGAAGCACTACCATCATAATAACAGTTGCCTATTTTCTGCAGATCACCACCTATTACTTCATACTAAAATGGTTGCCTGATGTTGTCGTCGGCATGGGCTTTCCCGCTTCCGAAGGAGCCAATATGCTGAAATATGCCAATATAGGCGGTGCATTGGGCGGAGCGATACTGGGGTTGATGACACTACGTTTGGACCTGAAAAAGCTGACTATGGCAACCCTGGCGCTCTCTGCCGTATTCATAACCCTTTTAGGTAGAATACCTGCAGACCTGGATTACATTAAAATTATCGCCGCCCTGTGCGGTTTCTTCGGAAATTCCGGCATTATAGGCATGTACGCCCTTTTTCCGGCTGCTTTTCCCACCCATGTGCGGGCCTCCGGCACCGGATTTACCATCGGCATGGGACGCGGCGGAGCCATCCTTTCTCCCATTATAGTAGGATTTATGTTTCAAGTCGGACTGCCACTGCCTACAGTATCCATGCTAATAAGCACGGGGGCGTTTATGGCAGCGGGTGTCCTAATATTTCTTAAACTCGAAAAATAAACCTTTTGCTTCGATGGATTACACAATGAAACATCATGAAGCTTCAGGAAAATCGAGCCCGGAATCCATCCAGGCGAACGTATCAATGCCTATTACATCCTATTACAAGCATCATTCCGATATTCGGAAATCCTTTTATTTCATTTTCAAAAAGCGAATCTTTATCAACTTCATTAGTTATACTCGAAAGGAGAAGCCTATGAAAAGCAAATCTGTTTGTATTCTTTTTGTAATACTTCTTGCAGCGATTATCGCTTCTTCGGGGTTGGCTTCCGATGAAGCCAAGATCGTCGTGATGAATCCTCGAGGCATTCAGCCTGAAATACGCAAGATACCCATGGCTGCCCGTCCGGAAACGCTTGATGGGAAAATGGTTTATATTGTCGACACCAAATATCCGAACACAAAGCCCTTCGTTGAAGCACTTCACGCGGCACTGAAATCGAAATACCCCAAAACGACATGGGTGCTGCGGGATAAGTTCGCCGGCTACATGGATGATGATCCGAAACTGTGGAACGAAATCAAAGAGAAGGGTGCAGGAGCCATTGTCCTGTTGGGGCATTGAAGCAGCTGCTCGCCGGCGGTCGTCGGCCATGCAGTGACCCTGGAAAGGATGGGCGTTTCCACAGTACCGATGATAACGCAGAGGTTCGAAGAACTCGTAACAACAATTGCCTTCAAAAAGGGAATTCCCAACATGCGGATCACCTATACACCACATCCTATAACGGACAGGCCGGCAGATTTGTGCAGGGAATTTGTCGCCGGTAATAATCCGATCTCCGGCAGGCCGATGCTGGAGGAAATCTATGCGGGTTTAACCCGACCTCTCTCCGCCGCAGACAGTAAAGGGGGATTCCTGAAAAGAGACCCGAGGCCGAGATTATTACCTTCGGATACAGCGGATAACCTGATGGAGTATTTTCATAAACATGGCTATACGGATGGAAATCCGATCATTCTTCCTACCGAGGAAAAAGTTCAAGAGATGCTGAAGGCCACGAGCCATGAGCCGGATGAATGGGTCGGGCAGATGCGCCCATCTCCTCCCCATGAAGCCTGGTACTACACGGTTGAGATGGTGGCCGTGAATGCCGTGATGGCAGATGCAAAGCCAGAATACTTTCCGGTTATCCTCGCGATCGCCTCCAAGGGAGTCACATCGATGTTCAGCTCGACCTCCTCTTTCGCCAGAATGGTTGTGGTGAACGGTCCCGTAGTGAAGGAAATCGGAATGAACACAGGAATAGGCGCTCTTGGCCCGGTAAATCACGCCAATTCTACAATCGGCAGATGCTGGACCTTGATTTCCAAAAATCTGGGAGGGTCGGGGAAACCGGGTGAAACCTACCTAGGCAGTCAGGGGAATTCGCTCAATTACAACAATCTCTGCTTCCCGGAAAATGAAGATGGATTGCCTGCCGGATGGAAACCACTCCACGTACAAAAAGGATTCGATAAATCCGAGAGTGTCGTCAGTATCTTTAGCGGCTGGAGCATCAATGATATCGCCTGGTACTCGCCGCTCCCGATTCATGAGGTCATCCGGGGATGGCTGGAGCATTTCTTCTCCTTCGGCACTACTCAGGCCACACTTATTCTTGATCCGATTGTCGCAGCCGATGTAGCGTCCAACGGTTATCCGACAAAGGAAACCTTTGCCAGATACCTTGCCGACAATACTGGAACTCCGGGCTGGCTGTACTGGTCGCATAATCCGAATGCGTTGGAACAGGCCAAAGCAGGAGTAGAACCCTACGCCGGCTGGTTTAAAAAAGGCAAGGGAGCGGTAGTCCCTGTTTCCCGCTACAAGGGCCGCCGCAGAAACAACTCGAACTTCATGGCATCCCAGGACAATAATGAACCCACGACTTCAATCGAAATTGTCGTCACCGGCGGAGGAACGAATACATTCTGGTCCGGCGGAGATTTCGGGTACGTGGGCAGCGCGTCCATAGACCAATGGAGATAGGAGGAAACATATGAGAAACAAACTTGTAGCGATCATATTAGTATTGTTCGTATTGGCTGTCGTAGCGTCTCTCCGACCAGCGTCAGCACAGTATAATTCTTCAACAGACCCTGCGTCTATCGGGGCCCCGGTGCGATCCATGGTCGAACTCGGGTCTGTTTATTCAAACATTTATGACATTACTATTACTGTTCTTGAAACGATTCGCGGCAAGGAAGCAATGGATCGCCTGAAAACGGTCAGCCCGAATAATGGCATGCCTCCCGAAGGGTTTGAATATATCCTGGCTCGCGTCAGATTCGAAATGAAAGGAAGAGCCGTCACAGACACCCTGACTTTCGATCTCGGCAACGCGCCGCTTCAATGGGTCGCCCTGGCATCGGATTTGACGGAGTACCCGCAGATTTCGGTAACCGTACCCAAACCCGCATTGGTCGGAAGGGTAAAGTCGGGCGATTCAGTGGAAGGCTGGGTCGCGTTCGCGGTGGATCGCAAGGACAGCAGTCCCATCATGGTATTCGATCCGGATTCCGGAGGCGCCACCGGGCGAGGAAGGGCGTTGTTCTTCAAGATTTATTAACCAACCCGCATTTCTCACGTACAGGGGCACGGCATGCCGTGCCCCTGCTGCCGTCTTAGAGATTAGAGGATTTTTATACATGTTGACAAAAAAACAGAATCTGCTGGAAACCATTAAAGGCGGAAATCCGGACAGGTTTGTAAATCAGTATGAAGCGTTCCAATCTCGGCCAGAAACAGTATTCGGCATGATCTTTTCAGACCCAGTCGTTGCTGACTCGCCTCGTCCCATGCCGGGCGAAACTAAAGTGGACGCCTGGGGAGTAACAAGGACGTGGCCCGAGAATATACCCGGAGCATTTCCTATACACGATGATGAACACAAAGTGCTTAAGGATATCACTCAGTGGGAAAAGATTGTTAAAGCCCCTAGATTAGATTACCCGCAGTCGGAATGGGGTAAATATAAACCTCAACTAGATACAATTGACAAAAATGAAGTATTCGTGACTGTATTCGGAGCTCCTGGAATATTTGAACAGGTGCATTACCTGATGGGTATGGATGATGCCATGATCGCTTTATATGAAGAACCTGAAGCAATGAAGGATCTTATCGCTTATATTACAGAATGGAAGCTTGGTTACGCGAAACCACTCTGTGATAACTTCCAGCCTGAAGTAATTTTCCAGCATGATGACTGGGGTAGCCATATATCATCATTCTTGTCTCCTGCCATGTTTGAAGAATTTTTACTGGAGCCGTACAAAAAATGGTACGGTTACTATAAATCACACGGCGTGCAGATTGTTACTCATCATAATGACGCTTATAGTGCGAATCTTGTTCCTAGTATGATAGAAATGGGAATTGATATCTGGCAGGGATGCGTAAGTACAAATAATGTGCCTGAACTGGTAAAAAAATACGGTGGAAAAATCTCGTTCATGGGTGATATTGATAATGGCGTTGTCGACCGTGAGGACTGGACCCGAGAACTCATTGCACATGAAGTAAGAAGAGCCTGTAAACAAAACGGTAAACACTATTTTATCCCATGCATTACACAGGGAGGTCCGGGCGCAGCATATGACGGTGTATATGATGCGATTTCTAGAGAAATTGAAAAAATGAGCGAGGAAATGTTTTAAGAAAAGGTGAAGGAACAATACTTGTGAAGGTGAATATAAAAACGTTTGGTTGGCTATTATGCTGTCATTTATTGTTGGTTTGCCAGACGGCATTTTGCCAAGTCAGACTTCCTGCCTTGATAAGCGATGGTATGGTGATCCAAAGAGATACCAGCGTAAAGATTTGGGGCTGGGCCGGCGAAGGCGAAAAGGTGAAAATAGACTTCAACGGCAAGACTTATAACGCCAATGCAGGCACAGATGGCAAATGGGACGTAATGATTTCCCAATCAAAGGCAGGCGGCCCTTACAGTATGGATATTGAGGCCGACAATCATATCACCCTAAAGAATATTATGATAGGCGATGTGTGGGTATGTTCGGGACAATCGAACATGGAGCTTTCCATGAACAGGGTAAAATACCGCTATCAGGGTGTCATTGCTAATGCTGACAACCCTGCGATAAGACAGTTTGTGGTCCCGGACGCCTATAATTTCAAGCAACCACAGGAAGACTTCAAATCGGGTCACTGGGTATCGGCAAATCCCGATAGCGTTCTTGAGTTTACTGCCGTAGGTTTCTTTTTCGCGAAGGAATTATTTGAAAAATACCATCTCTCCATAGGCTTAATCAACACCAGTCTGGGTGGTTCACCTGCCCAGGCATGGTTGAGCAAGGACGCTTTAAAGGCGTTTCCTGAATATCTGGAAGCAGCCAAAGAATTTAAGGATGACGCTCACATTAAACAAATTATCGAAGAAGATAAGGCTGTCAGCGACGAGTGGTATAATCGTCTCCAGCAGATGGATAAAGGTTTGCAAAAAGGTCAAAAGCCGTGGTTCGATACTACTTACGATGCCTCGCAATGGGCGACAATGAACGTGCCCGGCTATTGGGCGGACCACGAACCAGGACCTGTAAACGGCGTTGTCTGGTTCAGAAAAGAGATTAATGTACCGGCTGCGATGGCCGGCAAACCCGCAAAGCTTTGGCTGGGCAGGATTGTCGACGCCGATACGACCTATGTCAACGGCAAAATCGTGGGTACGGTCTCGTACCAGTACCCACCGAGGATTTATGATATCCCCTGCAGCCTTCTAAAAGCAGGTCGGAATATTATCGTAATCAGGGTTATTAATAATTCGGGCCGTGGCGGTTTTATCCGGGACAAACCATATAAACTGTCAACTAAACAACGGACAATCAACTTAAAAGGCCCTTGGCAATACAAACTGGGTGCTGTAATGGAACCGCTGCCGGGCAAAACGTTTATCCGGTGGAAGCCGTTGGGATTATACAACGCGATGATTGCCCCGCTGCTAAATTATAGAATCAAAGGAGTCATCTGGTATCAGGGTGAATCCAACACTGGCAAACCTTTTGAATATCACAGGCTGTTCGCCGCATTAATGGCCGACTGGAGGGCAAAATGGAATCAGGGAGACTTTCCCTTCCTTTATGTACAGCTGGCCAATTTTATGGAGGCCAAAGACAATCCCTGTGAAAGCAATTGGGCAGAGCTGAGAGAAGCACAACTTAAAACCCTTTCTTTACCCAACACCGCGATGGCCGTTACCATCGATATAGGTGAATGGAACGACATTCATCCGTTAAATAAGCAAGATGTGGGCAAACGGCTTGCGCTCGCGGCCCGACACCTGGCTTACGGCGAGGAAGAAGTTGTCTACTCGGGCCCGATTTACAAATCCATGAAGATCGACGGAAACAAAATCATTCTCACCTTTACACACACCGCCGGCGGATTAACCACCAGGGCAGGCGATGAACTGAAACACTTCGCCATCGCCGGAACTGATAAAAGATTTATCTGGGCAAAGGCAAAAATAGAAGGCGATAAAGTCATCGTCTGGAATGATGGTATAAACAATCCCGTTGCCGTACGCTATGGCTGGGCTGATAATCCCGAAGGCGCAAATCTATACAACAAAGAAGGCCTGCCGGCCTCACCCTTTAGAACAGGACAATGAGTTTCATATTTTTTGAAAAACCTCTTCTTAATTGATTATTGTTTTCCCGACTCTCGTCCACCAAGCTTACAAACTTGACAAGGACCAGCAGCCAGGATATTATGCTGACAGTGTTACTGACATACAATGATAATTTTTAGCGCCTCGGATCCCAATAAAGGAACTCCTTATGAATAAATTTCAGGACAAAGTCCTAACCAAAGGAGAAATACTTATTTATAGAATTCCAGGAAAATTGAGAATGGCTGCGCCCCCTTTTTTTGCGGCCGTGATCCTGCTTTTTGTTTTTTCAACATTATCTTTTGCTCAAGGATATAGATACCAGAGCGACCATGTCTGGTCCTTCGGAGTTTTCGGGGATACCCAATGGACTTTGGGAAATCCGGATTTTGTTAAATACTGGGAAGATATGCATTCTCAGGATGTGTGGCGGCCTGAGACTATTGTCGATCCGGCAGGAGACAATCCGGAATTTGTGGCGGCGTCCATAGCACGTCAGGTATATGAACAGTTCGCCGATCCCGACGACCAATATGACGTCAAATTTGTTATACAGGTAGGCGATTTGACAAACTGGGCCGGCGACGACGCCATTGCCATCGTAAATGATACGGCGGGAGTCCTGTACAACGCCGGAATCGGCTATTTCCCCATGCGGGGTAACCACGAGACCTATGGCTACTGGGGCCTGAATCGGGATCCGGAGTTGACTTACAGCATCCCGGCTTTCCGGGATAATTTTCCACAGACCCAGGGTAAAGGTGAAACATTCGGTGCGAGGAATTTCAGCAGTCCGGTTATTGATGAAGACACCGGTGGTTGGCTTCAGGGAATGAGCTACTCTTTCGACTACGGACGTTTTTGGAACAGCGCCCGCTTTGTTATTATCGACCCTTGGCCGACGGCCGATTATTCCACTGAAAAGTATAATATGGGCCATGGCATCGGTGAACAGCAGTCGTGGATCGACGAACGGCTAGACATAAGAAAACGGCGGACGGCGCATGCTTTTGTTTTTTCGCACCAGCCCCTTATGGGCCAAAACCACGGGGATACAGCTTTCGGAGCCAACGTATACACGTTTCTTGAGGACCAGAAAGAATTTTACAAATGCCTGCAGGAAAACGGGGTCGGCTACTACATCAGCGGCCACGATCACCTGCATCAACGTTCCGTCATCACAAGCCCCGATGAAGAGGTCAATCCTGATCTCAACGGTGAATATTCCGTAGAAACCCTTATCGCCCAGTCCGCCAGCTCAAAGTTCTATTCTCCCCATCCTATGAACCATCGCGGTTTCGGCAATAACAGCGACGAAAAGCATACGAATCAGAAGCACCGTGAAACACCGGTATCCCAGGAATTGAACAACCTGGGGTACTATGTATATACCATTGACGGGCCCCGGGTGACCGTCGATTACTATGCCGATGCGGATAACGGTTTTTTGTCGGACGCAGATTATCCTTATGATGGCAGCAACATTACCCCCGATCTAGACTTTGTCAAACAAGAGAGCTGGGGCTACAGCCTCAACGGCAAGAAATTTCTTGTCGCGCAGGGCGAATCCTATAATGTGGTCAAAGACCGCTTCTGGGGAACCAGGGCCAGCATTATCGCCGGAATCAATGTAAGCGAGACCTCAGATGCCTCGACTATCCTTGATGACAACGGTACCCCAGCGGATCCCGATGACGATGTAATTGTACCTGCGGCTCGGCCACTCACCAAGGTCGTTACCACCGGTTGGACATCGCAAGTTTTCAAGTGTGGTGATCTGTACAGTGACATTTTCAGCCTGTGGGGAATGGCCGAATTGGGCACTGACCAGACCGATGTCTACGTGCTTTCGATGCGGCATGATTTTCCAAGAGATGTGCTTGGCGGGAAGGCCAGAATTGCAGCTTTGAATGCCGAAGGCGAATGGGTCAATGCGGTAAAGCTAAATATCGGTGAAGACAATAACCCGCGACCTGATCCCGTATTCGGTCCCTATAATCCATCGAAGCACGGGCTTGGAGACTGGGGCATAGATCCAAAGACAAAATCTGCATGGGCGGTTCTGGATTACAACGCCGATTTTGCGATTGCAAGATTTGATAAAAAAGGCCATGGCTGCAAAAAGCCGGAACCACGCAAAGAGTAAAAACGTTTTCACCGCTCCTGTATGCGCCTGTGATGCATAGTAGCGGTGTGAACGGAAGAAAGGAAATCGGGGCCGGGATTAACGCCCGGTTGACGGCATGTTGATTCCGGCCCCGATTATCAGTGAAATGAAAAAACTGCTATTCTTATGTTTTATCCTGATTCCATTTTCTGGAAACACAGCTGCACAGGATACATCAGCTGTTTATACCCAGTCCTATACCATACTGATCGACGGATCCATAGCAGGAAAGGAAACCGTAACGGAGATAATTCATGAAAACGGCAACTTGCTGTGTACGTCCGAGCATGAAGTCGACATCCGTAATCCCGGGAAAAAACGGCGCAGATTTTTTTCAACGAAAATGGTCTTGCCGGAAGGCGAATTCTTCCCTGTATCTTATTCTTACAAATCCGACGTTGGGATTTCTTACAATCTATCACGTACGGAAACTCAAATTACCAGTATAATCCAAAGAGCAGAAGGATCCAGGAAATCCACGGTTCCTTTTAACCCGGACATGGTGCTGCTCGATCCCAACATCTACCACCTGTACGACTATTGGATCCGGAAATACGACACCGGGAAACGCGGATTGCAGGCTTTGGAGACCTTCGTTCCGCACACCGCCGTCAGCACATCGATTATGGCTGAAGCCGTGATAGATTCGGATCTCAATCTTGAAACCCAAACACTACACTTAAGGAGTTATCGGGTGGAGGTGCCCGATGTATGGACCGCGGCTTTATGGGTCGACAACGACAATCGCCTTGTTCGACTTTTCATTTCCGGTCCTGATATCGAGGTGATCCGCACCGATCTTCTTCCCGAAATAATCTCAGAACATCCGGAACAGAAAAGGCCTTGACTGTCCCCGTTTCCTAAGGCTTTCGCCCCCAAATTCAAATCACAACACAAGATCATTTTGAGAAGTTTGAGCAGGTCTATAATGAGCGTTTTCCGAAGCAGTACTGTTTTTCTGCCCTCAAGCTTGTATACTTGACAAAGATCGGATTTCACAATATTATATATGTTTAGTGTCGTTTACACATATCCGTAATTTTTTCCAACTCTTATTCCAAGTAAAGAGAATTCTTATCAACCAATTATTATGGAGGTCTTATGATGAGGACAATAATGAGTATGGTCTTTTTGTGCTGTTTATTCCTGAGCGTTGTGTTGCTTGGATGTACCCAGCAAGACTCTACTACGGAAGAAGCGGCACCGACCGAGGAAACCGGAGAACAAGCCCCCCCATTCCTTTACCAACCAAGGGAATGCGAATGCACCCGATCGACGCTAAAAGCAGCGACAGACAGTTATATCGCCGCTCAGGAAGCCGGAGATCTGTCCAAAATGGCCCTCGACACCGAGGTGAAATTCATTGAAAACATGAATGAAACCACAAAGGACAAAGGGCTCTGGAATACCCCTCTGCCAATCGCTTTTCACCGCAGTATCTACGATGTCGGACGCTGCAAGACATTTACTGAAGTGATCGTTACCGAGGGGGGACACCCCTATGTTATTGGAACCCGCCTGGAAGTTGACGACGGCAAAGTTACTGAGATCGACAGCCTGGTGACAGACGAAGACGACTGGTTGTTTAATGCGGAAGATTATCTTAAATATTCAAAGGCTGAAGACTGGCCTGTCCTCCCTGTCGATGACCGAATTAGCCGACAGGATCTGATCGATGCAGCCAATCAGTATTTTGATTTCGTGTTTCTGGACAAAGGCATACGGCCGCCCTGGGCCACTCCGTGCGCGCGACTGGAGGGAGGCGCTTATACCAATCCTGACAATGAATACAAGGATACCTGCCAGATTCCTGGTCCACTCGGAGAGATGTTTATTACAAACCGGACTTTTGTGGTTGATGAAGAGATGGGCACTGTCAATGTCTTTTGCCGCTTTGGTGACAGCACCAATGGCATGCCCGATTCACATTTATTCAGGTTGGTCAATGGAAAATACCGTTGGATTCATACCTTGAGTGTGAATCTAACCGGTGAACCCGTAGACGTTCCAGAATTCCAGCCCAAAGAAAAATGCGAATGCACCCGATCGACGCTAAAAGCAGCGACAGACAGTTATATCGCCGCTCAGGAAGCCGGAGATCTGTCCAAAATGGCCCTCGACACCGAGGTGAAATTCATTGAAAACATGAATGAAACCACAAAGGACAAAGGGCTCTGGAATACCCCTCTGCCAATCGCTTTTCACCGCAGTATCTACGATGTCGGACGCTGCAAGACATTTACTGAAGTGATCGTTACCGAGGGGGGACACCCCTATGTTATTGGAACCCGCCTGGAAGTTGACGACGGCAAAGTTACTGAGATCGACAGCCTGGTGACAGACGAAGACGACTGGTTGTTTAATGCGGAAGATTATCTTAAATATTCAAAGGCTGAAGACTGGCCTGTCCTCCCTGTCGATGACCGAATTAGCCGACAGGATCTGATCGATGCAGCCAATCAGTATTTTGATTTCGTGTTTCTGGACAAAGGCATACGGCCGCCCTGGGCCACTCCGTGCGCGCGACTGGAGGGAGGCGCTTATACCAATCCTGACAATGAATACAAGGATACCTGCCAGATTCCTGGTCCACTCGGAGAGATGTTTATTACAAACCGGACTTTTGTGGTTGATGAAGAGATGGGCACTGTCAATGTCTTTTGCCGCTTTGGTGACAGCACCAATGGCATGCCCGATTCACATTTATTCAGGTTGGTCAATGGAAAATACCGTTGGATTCATACCTTGAGTGTGAATCTAACCGGTGAACCACTGCCCGTTCCGAAAAACGCGCCCGGGCAATAAGCTAATTGGGAACGTTCTCGGTATCCATTCATCACTGTGATGATCGAGTAACCTGAATATGCAATTGTAGTGAGAACGTTAGGACGGGATATTCAATACCTCCTCATCACAAGGCACCTTTACCCTGTTGAATCTCCGGAGGTAACCCTATTCAACAGGTTCAACAGGGTAAATTATGATATGGAATATCCTTTCGTAGATCCTGATGTTAGCGGGGAAGCTGTATTCTGAGAATTATAAAAACAATAATGGCGGCCAATGGAATAGTGTGCCAAAATCGCACTGATTTCAGCCTATTGTGCAGTAAATACTAATAGCCTGTCGACTTTTGCCGTTCCCGAAAACCTCTTATATTATTTCGTTTTTCCGGAATCATTTTACCCTACAATATGGCGCGTGTCGTTTTGTCTTGACACACAAGGATTATCTTCCTATGCTCCCTCGCTGAAAAACCAAGTCCCTATCATCAAAAGAATGGAGCAAAAATGGAAATGATTATCATTGCCGAAAAGATTAACGGATCTATTCCTTCAGTAGCAAAGGCAATCGCTCAAAAGGACGCGGATTTCATTAGGAATCTCGCTAAAGCCCAATCAGGGGCAGGCGCTGATTTCATTGATGTATGCGCTTCAGTCGACACAGATATGGAAGTGGAAACAATGAAGTGGCTGATAGACCTGGTGCAGGAGGTTACAGAGACACCCATAGCTATAGACAGCCCTAGTGCTGATGTATGCGCGGAAGCTTTAAAACTCTGTAAAAGACCCGGCTTGGTTAATTCGGTATCGTTGGAGGGAGATAAAATAGACATCATTTTTCCCGTTATAGCCGATACCAAATGGGAATGCGCCGCCCTGTTGTGTGATGACACGGGAATCCCCAAAAGCTCGAAAAAGCGCTTGGAAGTGTTTTTAACTATTATGGAAAAGGCAAAGGAATACAATATTGATCCATCCCGTTTACACATAGATCCTATAATAGAAATGCTTTGCACATCGGAAACCGGGATTAAAATCATTGTTGATGTAATGGCAAGAATAAAAGCACAGTATCCCGCAATTCATGTGACAGGCGCTGCAAGTAATATTTCCTACAACCTACCTGCCCGTCAGAGGATAAACCAGGCCTTTGTAGTTCTTGCGATGAACGCAGGAATGGATAGTGTAATCCTTGATCCTCTAAACAGAAATATAATGGGATTGATATATGCTACTGAAGCATTGTTGGGTAAGGACGAGTACTGTATAGAGTATATTAACGCATACAGAGAAGGAGTATTTGGCACAAAGAAATAGGTACTTACATTAATCTTTAAATAATACAAAGGAATAAATGAAACATGTCAAAAATCGAGGAAGTAAAATCACGCGTGGAAGCAGGTAAAACAAAACTGGTCTCAGGGCTTGTACAGGAAGCGCTGGATGAAGGCAATTCCCCTAACGATATCCTTCAGTGTATGATTGACGGGATGAAGGTAGTGGGAGACAGATTTTCAGCAGGAGAAATCTTCGTGCCTGAAATGCTTATTGCAGCGAAAGCAATGAAAAAAGGGGTGGAAGTATTAGAGCCTCATTTAGCAGATGGTGCTTCAACTTCTTTGGGTACATGTATTATAGGTACGGTTGAAGGAGACCTGCATGACATAGGCAAGAATCTGGTTTCATTGATGATTGGAAGTGCCGGGTTTCACATGGTCGACCTTGGAGTGGATGTTCCTGCAGCCAAATTTTTCGATGCCATCAAACAAAACAAAAATGTAAAATTAGTGGCATGCTCCGGCCTTCTTACCACAACAATGCCGGCAATGAAAGAAACAGTTAAAGCTATTAAAAACAGCGGATTGACCGGATTCAAGGTAATCGTCGGCGGTGCACCTATAACACCTGAATATGCCTCAGAAATAGGTGCGGATGCATATGCTCCGGATGCAGGTGCTGCAGCGGAAAAAGCAAAAGAAATGGTAGCAGCATAAAATATTTTATAACACAACAGAATATAAGGAGATACTGTTTATGCTAACCAAAAGACAGAATCTATTGGAGACGATCAGAGGAGGAAACCCTGACAGGTTTGTAAATCAGTACGAAGCGTTTATGTGTCAGGATAGCATGTTTGGTATGATCCTTGGAGATCCGGTTCAAATGGCTTCCCCATTTCCAGCTCCCGGAGGACAAGCTGTGAATGGGTGGGGTGTGACCATCACCTGGCCCGAAAACCTGCCCGGTCCTTTCCCTGTGCATGATGATGAACACAAAGTGCTGAAGGACATTACAAAATGGAAAGATGTGGTAAAGGCACCACGGCTTGATTATCCTCAAGAAGAATGGGACAAATTTATACCAGGTGTAAAAGCGATTGATCGGAAGGAGGTCTTCGCGACTGTTTTTATCGCACCCGGCGTATTTGAACAATTGCATTATCTAATGGGTATGGATGATTGTTTGATCAACTTTTATGAAGAACCTGAAGCAATAAAAGAACTTATCGACTACATTTCTGATTGGGAAGTTGGATATGCGAAATTGCTCTGCAAAAATTTTCATCCTGACGCGATCTTCCATCATGATGACTGGGGTAGTCATACTTCATCCTTCATGGCTCCTGAAATGTTTGAAGAATTTATACTTCCTGCCTATAGGAAAATATATGGCTACTATAAATCACATGGTGTAGAACTAATCGTGCATCACAGTGACTCATATGCCGCAAATCTTGTCCCTTTTATGATTGAAATGGGAATTGATATTTGGCAGGGATGTTCCACGACGAATAATGTCCCTGAATTGATTAAAGAATATGGGGGTAAGATCTCGTTTATGGGTGATATTGATAATGGCATTGTCGACCGTGAGGACTGGACCCGAGAACTCATTGCACATGAAGTAAGAAGAGCCTGTGAAACAAACGGCAAATTATACTTTATCCCTAACACTACAATGGGCGGGCCGGTGAGCTCATACCCCGGTGTATACGAGGCCGTTACCGAAGAAATCGACAAAATGAGTAAAGAGATGTTTTAAAGGAATCGATTATTACATTTCTTCGATATAGATATGAATCCGCAAAAACACGGTAGGTGTGTATATCCACCGATTCACATTTCATGTTCATCTTCCACTCTACCAAAAGAACAGGGCAACCGAGGAAGTTAGACGAATTCATTCATCCTCAGTATCAAGACCCCACTTCTTGAAAAGCTTCTTGTACAATTCCGGCTGATCAAAATCAGCCATCTTCAGCATAGGTGAATTCATAAAGTCAGCGCCTTCAAATAGCGGAGTCTGAAGTCCTTTTACAATTTCTTCCAGTTTATCCCTAGGAATCGAAATGATGATCTCATCTCTTGAGCCTATAGTGCGCATATCCTCTCCAATGTCAGGAGGAGACACAAAAAGCTGATTTTTGTTGATAACAGGTACAATAGTATAAGCACAGGATGGTGGAAAGAAGTGGGAATTTACTACTGGTTCCTCTCCAAAGAAATGCAGTGGCATAAGCATTGTCCTCATCTGGGCTGGATCAGAATAAACAAGCACAAGGTCTGGTTCGAATGTGACTTTCTTAAGAGGGGCTGTGAGTATACCAATGTATTTATCTCTTTCAAAACAGGGAAAACCCACGAATCTTTGAACTTCCGGTTCATCAGGTTTATCTTCCAGGCCGTATGCTATTAATGGAGCAAAGCACCAGTTGTCTTCTCTCAGCATGGCAACTGTTATTCCGTCTCTACGCGACATGGCAAACGCCTGGCATTGGGCAAGATGAATACCCTTGTCCCTTTTTGGTCTTAACGCGTGTTCGGGAATATCATCTTCATTTTCCAGCATCTTAACGGCTGTTGGAAATGTCCTTAATTTGAGTCTATTTTCAAGTTCTTCTCCGAAATTATTATATTCTTCTATAGTCGTCATTGTATTTATTTCCTTAAGATTATGTTTTTTAT
>CAYQNR010000060.1:0-18578 GCA_964418945.1 uncultured Desulfobacteraceae bacterium | reverse complement strand
GGACTTTTTACGAGACCATCAAAGTTTCTTTTGAAAATTTATTGTCTCAACTCAACCTATTTAGCCAAAATGCCAACATTGGCAAATCCGCCAAATAGAATAAGATCCATACAAAACCAGCTTTTAACAACACAATCAACCCGACCGGGCTATGAAACGCCCGGACGGTTATCGGCACGCTATGCCTTAATAGAATCTTGACTTATCAAAAATAATAAGTTATTAATATTAATAATGTGGCGCATACGAGAATATAAGGGCTTAGATAAGATTATCGCAAAATTGCCGTTGCAGGTCGTAAAAAAATATGAACTTTGGAAAGATATCGTCTTTCGGCATGGGCCAGATAAATTACGGGAATTTCCTGGTTTTCATGACAAAAGATTAAAGGGAGATTTTGAAGGGAAACGATCATCGCGGCTTAATATTCAATATCGGGTTATTTATTCTATCGAAAAAGAGATAGTTTCAGTTTATGTGATTGATATAACAGCGCATAAATATTAAGGAGTTAAAACAATGAATATTAAAAAATCAAATTTTAAACCGGCAAAACAACATGCGATCTTAACCACTGGAGAAGTAATAAAAATGTTGCGCGAATTAAAAGGATGGACACAAGAGGATTTAGCAAAATATTGCTCTATCAATGCAAAAAATATTAGCACGCTTGAGAACGATAAATTAGAAATCGGTAAAAAAAGGGCAGAGCAACTCGCTAAGGCGTTTAACATACATCCTGCTATAATTATGTTTCCAGAATACGAATCAAAAGAAATTCAAAAGGCGGCATAACCTTTCACTGGTGCGGATGCAAAAAGACGCACCGCACAGTTCGGCGTTGGCCCTAAAAAAACTTGACATTTGTAGTTTTAAAGCTACAATATAATCACGGATGATTCCAACATACAACTTCTCGAATATATAACCGAAGACGGAGAAAATCCCTTCCATAACTGGCTTAATTCATTGAAAGATCGAACCGCACGGGCGCGGATTCGAGTTCGGTTGAATCGTGTAAGGCTTGGCAACTTTGGTGATTGTAAGCCTGTTGGAAAAGGTGTGAATGAGTTGCGAGTGGATTATGGTCCAGGCTATCGCATTTATTATGGAAAAGCCAAGACGACCATCGTGATTTTACTATGTGGTGGTTCTAAAAAATCACACTCAAAAGATATTCAGTTGGCTCAAGCATATTGGGCCGATTTTAAAAGGAGAACGAGATGAAAAAAGTAACAGAAAAATACGAAAATAATCTCAAAGAAGATCTTCTCGATCCTGTTGAGGCCGCAGAATACTTAAATGCGGCACTGGAAGACGGTTCCCTAGAAGTGTTTTTAATGGCGTTGAAAGACATTGCAAACACAAAGGGTATCTCTGAAATAGCACGCAAAACGAAACTCAATAGAGAAAATCTTTATCGTATTCTTTCAACACAAGGCAATCCAAAATTAAAAAGTTTGAATTCTGTTCTGCATAGTGTTGGTTTGAAATTGTCTGTTGAAGTAGAAAATCAATTATAAAAGCCAATCTGCGAACATATCGCTTCAGCCGATCTCGTAAACTCGGCGACTGAGCTCAACCGTTGATGACACCGGGATTTCCCCATTGTAAAAAATTAAAAGATTAATTATAGCTAATATCGAATATTTAAGATAAAAAGGAGAATGACATGGATATTTCATTGCCTTTAGATAAAATGACAAATTTAGATAAGATAGCAACGATAGAAAAACTTTGGGACGATCTCTGTAGCGATCCCGAAGCCATTCCATCTCCAACCTGGCATAAGGATGTTTTAGAGGCAAGAGAAAAGGAGATAAACGAAGGGAGGGCAAAATTCACGTCCTTTGAACAGGCCAAGGAAAAAATCAGGGAACAGACTAAATGAGGATCGAACTCCTTGATTCTGCCGAGAAAGATCTTCTCGATGGCTTTGGATTTTATGAGCGCCAGTCAAAAGGACTCGGTGATTGTTTTATCGACTCTCTCTTTTCAGATATAGAATCTCTCCATCTCTATGCAGGTGTTCACGCCCTCCATTTCGGATATCACCGTTTACTTTCCAAAAGATTTCCATTCGCGACACCTTGTGGAGGGTTTGGCATGCATCAAGGGGAACGCCGGATACATGACGCTATTTCTAGGATAGAAACTATCATAAAAAGATAGAGGTGGATATCATGAAGATACTTATTGTGGGAAGCGGGGGGCGTGAACATGCTATCGCATGGAAAGCGGGCCATTCAAGCCTTGTTGACAGGGTGTTCGTGGCACCCGGAAATGCCGGTACGGCACGAGAGCCAAAGACTGAGAACATCAACATCGGAGTTACAAATATTGATGATTTGATAGAATTCGCCGTTCAGAAAGAGATCGAACTCACTATTATAGGCCCTGAAGCGCCCCTTGTGGCAGGCATTACCGACGCCTTTAACAAGACGGGCATTAAATGTTTCGGCCCTACTCAAGGGGCGTCTCAACTTGAAGGTTCCAAGGTATTTACCAAAGACTTTCTAAATCGATACAATATCCCCACTGCCAACTATGAAGTCTTTACCGAACTGAACCCCGCTAAGGATTATATCAGCATCCAGCCTTTTCCTGTAGTTATCAAGGCGGACGGCCTGGCTGCGGGCAAAGGAGTAATTATGGCGCAGTCCAGGGAAGAGGCCTTTGGCACAGCTGAGGGCATGCTCTCCGGAAAGGACTTTGGTGAGGCGGGCAAGAGAGTAGTGGTTGAAGAGTATCTGAAGGGGGAAGAGGCCAGCTTTATTGTCATGGTTGATGGAGAGAATATACTTCCTCTGGCTACATCCCAGGATCACAAAGCGATTAATAATGGAGACACCGGCCTCAATACCGGCGGCATGGGCGCCTATTCGCCTGCGCCTATAGTGACGCCTGAAGTCCACGACCGTATAATGAAAGAAGTAATTAGACCGACTGTAAAAGGTATGGCGGCAGAGGGCCATCCCTACACAGGATTCTTGTATGCAGGTCTCATGATACAGAGTGACGGCACCCCCAAGGTGCTTGAATACAATTGTCGTTTCGGTGATCCCGAAGCCCAGCCCATCCTGCTTCGGCTCAGATCCGATCTGGTTGAAATGTGCTTGGCCGCCTTGGATAAAAGATTGGACCAGGTCCAGGTGAAATGGGACCAAAGAGCTTCACTTGGAATCGTTATGGCGGCAGGCGGTTATCCTTTAAACTATAATAAAGGCGATCCCATCTCCGGGCTCCCCGATCACGAGCAAGAGGACCTGAAGGTCTTCCACGCCGGAACCAGTTTTCATAAGGGCAGAGTGGTCACCAGCGGCGGTCGAGTGCTGTGTGCCACCGCCCTCGGCGTCACCGTAAGGGAGGCACAGAAAAAGGCATATGACCTGGCAGGCCGAATAAAATGGAATAACGTCTATTATCGCACAGATATAGGTTACCGGGCGGTAGAGCGAGAAAATTACCTCACCGGCTGATTAAAATAACCCAGTTCGATCCCAGGAGATTGCTCCTTGACTATTTCGGCCATCTTTCTCATGCCGACTGCCTTTGAATCAATCACGGGCATCTCATTCATATACAGGTGAGGATCAATATTCAGATTCTTCAGGTGAAGAAAATTAACTCCTGTCTTTCTGACAAGTTTTATCAAGGCCCCTATCTCATCTTCCTGGTCTGTGATACCGGGAAATACGAGATAATTTATCATGGTATAAAGGCCGAGACTCCTGGATAGACTGATGGTTTCAACAACATCCTCAAAATCATAGTCTCTGGGACGATAATAGGTCCTATAAAATTTCGGACGAGCGCTGTTAAGACTTATCCTGATTGAATCCAGGCCGCTTTCAGCCAATTCGCGGACCCTTTCAGGCTTGCTCCCGTTGGTATTAAGGTTGATGGTCCCCTTGGGGGTCTTATCTCTGATTTCCTTGATGCTTTCCGCTATTAGGAGATACTCCGTTAATGGCTCTCCTTCGCAACCCTGGCCGAAGCTTACAATTGCCTCTTCGGCCTGTTCAAGGTGTCTCACGGCAATGGAAACAATCTCCTCTTTCTCCGGCGTGAAGGAGATCCTCTGCTGCGAGGCTTCACACGAATTATCCGGTTGGAGAGAAAGGCATCCGATACACTCCGCGTTGCATCGCCTGCTGACTGGCAACGGGGCTTCCCACCTCTTAAAAAACAAGTTCTTGGCTGCGAAACAGTGGTGATTGACAGCACAATTAACGAGGTGTTCCACTAGAGGTCCCGTCATCTCGGTCTTTTTGTATTTCTCTATGGCAGGAACCAGAACTTTATCGTCATAATTTCTGGGATCCCATTTGTGGTTATATTCGATCCTGAAACCTGCAGTCCAGTAATTATTATCCTTGAAACCCACGGCGGTATATCCCCACATGGGTAGGATATAGGACTTGCCGCTGTAATCCACGGCCGGCAAGTGGCTTCGTACCACTCCGGGCTCAAGAAATGATGCTACTGCATAGCACTTTTGTACTGCACCCTTTACCTCAATCTCCGGCACCCTTTTGTATTCCCCTGTAGAAGGGTCCAGACCTATGGGGGCACAATGCGGTATAAAGAAGAGCTTACTTAATTCCGGCATCGGCATAAGCTCTTTGTCCCTTGGAACCGCCGGTGACGAACCTGAAAATCCCGCCATCCTGTAATAGGGATGTTCATAAACTGTGCCTTTTCTGTCGGCATATAACATATATGGTAGATTCTTTTTATCCATATGCGTGTTGAAACTACACCTCTTATTCCTCAAAGAGAAACACTTAGATATTTGAACGTTACCAGGCTTTTACATTCAGCATGTCCTCAAGTCAAATCATAAGTGGTATCCTCAAACGGGATAGTGGCCTCCAGAAATATCGAATCTTCCCATAAACGCTGACTAAGAATTTACTATTTTAATCATAAATGTTATATAGCAAATTTATGTATTTTGGTGGTGCTATACGCTAGAATACACAATCGGGCTGTCTTTTGTTAAGATACAAACCAGGGATCAAATCCAAAATGGATACAAAACATCAGCAAAAAAGACAATCAGAGGGCAAGCCATTCCGGCTGGTAAAATATTTTGCTACTGCTAGTTTTTTGGTCTTAATTATTTTCAGCTTTCCCTTCGCGATATTTATTTCCCAGAGCGCAAAGGACATCCTTCTGAAGAATTTTGAAGATTACGCGATTGTGGTCGGTGAAAATCTGAACAATCTTGTTTATCAATATTATAGTCTGCCTGTTATGATACAGTATGGCGGATCTAGACTAAGCGATGAGAGACAAATGAGATTGATGGACGAGGTGGTTAAAATCGCCATCCAAGACCTGGACGTCGAACTGGTTAAGCTCTATTCCATTGAACAGGGGATGGTTGTCTACAGTACTGACCCTACTCTCATTAGAGAAAAGGTTGTTGAGACCGAGGGTTATAAAAGGGCTCTAGAGGGGGAACAATCTTCATCTATGATATCCGAAGGAGACGGCCTCTGGGGGTTCGGTATAGAAAAGATAGGGGGCGTAAAAAAGATAAAGACATACATCCCGATGACCGGGTACCTTTCTTCCACAGGAGAAGAATTTGTCTCGGGTATTTTTGAAGTGATTCTGGATATGACCACGCAATATAACTCTATTGTAAAACTCCAGTATCTTATATTCGGTCTCTCTGTTTTGATTATGGCCCTTATCTTTTTCACACTCCTTCTAATTGTCCATAATGCCGAGAAGATTATTAAGCGGAGGGCAATGGAACAAGGAGAGCTTGAAGAACAGCTATACCTGGCGGAGCGCTTAGCGGCCCTCGGTGAAATGGTCGCGGGTGTATCGCATGAGATAAAGAATCCCCTTGGCATTATCCAGAGCACTTCAGAGCTGCTGACCAGTATGCCCAATGCTGATGAAACACAGAAGCGGCTTTCCAGTGTTATTACAGAGGAATCCATACGCTTGAATCGAATCGTAACTGAATTCCTGGATTTTGCCCGTCCCCATAAATTAAATCTTCATGAATGTCATCTTGAAGAGGTCATAAGAAAAAACATCTCATTTCTTAATTCTGACCTTGATAGTAAAGGAATTGCTGTGCATGACAAACTGAACAGCCGTTCTTTTAAGCTACAAGCTGACTATGATCTTCTTTACAGGGCTCTGATGAACATATTCATTAATTCAATACAGGCTATTGATAATTCCGGGTCCATCTCCGTGAACGTGGATGAGGAGAAGACCGGTTACCGCATAGAGGTGGAAGATACCGGATGCGGCATTACCAAGGAAAATATGAAAAAGATATTCAACCCTTTTTTTACTACCAAGGAAAAGGGCAGCGGCCTCGGTCTTCCTATTGTAAGAAAGATTGTGGAAGGGCACCAAGGGACTATAGATATAGAGAGTCAAGAGGGTTCCGGCACAAAAGTGATTATTCGTTTACCCAAAAAGATGCAGGCAATTTAAATAAACACTAATGTTACGCACTGGATTTTCCATCACAAAATATAGAGACGGGATTATTCCATGGAAACAATTATGATAGTAGATGACGAAAAAAACTATTTGGTTGTTCTCGAGGCCCTTCTGGGAAATGAGGGTTATGAGATTGTAACGGCGGATAACGCGACTGATGCCCTTTCTTTGATCAGGGAATCTGATTTGGATCTTGTTATCACCGACATGAAGATGCCGGGAATGAACGGCATAGAACTTCTGGAAGCGGCAAAGAAGATAAACCATGAGATGCCTGTTATCATGATGACCGCATATGGAACTATCGAGATGGCGGTTGAGGCCATGAAAAAAGATGCATATGATTATATTGCCAAACCGTTCCGTAACGAGGAATTAAAATTAACAATCAAAAAGGCCCTTGATAATTACAGGCTCCTAAAGCAGAACCGGCTTTTAAATGAGGCCCTTTCGGATCGATACAGGTTCGGGAATATTATCGGCAAAAGCAAGCCCATGTTACAGATCTACGACCTCATCCGAAAGGTCTCCCAGTCCAAGGCATCCATACTGATAACCGGACCTTCCGGAACGGGTAAGGAACTCATTGCAAATGCTATTCATTATAATAGTCCAAGGAAGAATCTGCCCTTTATTTCCGTAAACTGTGGTGCACTCACCGAAACTTTGCTGGAAAGCGAGCTGTTCGGCCACGAGAAAGGCGCCTTCACCGGGGCTGTCGCCATGAAGAAAGGGCGATTCGAACTAGCGGACGGCGGAACACTTTTTCTCGATGAGGTCGGAGAAATGCCCCCTTCCCTTCAGGTAAAGTTGTTGAGGGTCCTTCAGGAGATGCAATTTGAGAGGGTGGGCGGCACCAAGACAATCAAAGTGGATGTCAGGATATTATCCGCTTCTAACAGGGATATTAAAGAGGATGTTGCAAAAGGTCTGTTCAGAGAAGATCTGTTTTATCGCCTCAATGTAATACATATGGAAGTGCCCTCTCTTAAAGAACGGGGAGAGGATATCCGCCTTCTGGTCAATCATTTTATTGAAAAATATGCTACCGATGAAGGGAAAAAGGGTATCCAACTCAGCCCCGATGCCTGGAAATCTCTTTATAATTATAGCTGGCCCGGCAATATAAGGGAATTGGAGAACATTATAGAAAGGGCTGTAGTACTCAATTCCGGAGGCATAATCAACAGCGATGATCTGCCTGACTATTTTGCCAATGAGGAGCACAAATTGGATGTTGATAGATTTATTCCCCTGAACACACCACTTCAAAAAACACTCGAACAGATCGAAGAAAAATTGATCAGAAGGGCGCTGAAGGAATGCGATAACGTGCAGTCCCATGCCGCTGACATGATAGGCATTACAAAAAGCCTTTTCAAGCACAAGATGAAGAAGTACAATATAACAATATGAAGTTTAAAAAGTTAAACCCAAATTTATCTAATAAAATAAGATAACTATAGCTACCGGCCTGGATTTGATGATTTAGGGGTATCAAATATTGCACCTCCTGGATTAAAAACGACTGAAACCCTTAAATCATAATGAATAAATTATCTTTATAAAACAATCAGTTAGAGAATTCAACCGATAGAATGAGGTTTTGGCAAGGATATTGCATTATATACAAGTCAAATAAATTTTTTTCAAGCTTTTTCCTCCTGGAAAGCCAGCCTTCATAAAGGGCTGGCTTTCTCTTTTAGTATCCCAGCCTTCTCAAGGCCCTTGTATCCTTGCTCCAGCCCTTATACACACGAACCAAAAGTTCCAAGTATACTCTGGATCCGAACATCCCTTCCAGCTCAAACCGCGAGTCCTTCCCTATCTTCTTGATTTTTATCCCCTTATTGCCGATCATAATTGCCTTTTGAGATCCTGACTCAACATGGATTGTGGCGGAGATGTACAGGAGACCTTTTTCAGGGACCTCTTTCATGTTTTCCACGGTAACGGCGGACGAATAGGGTATTTCCCTTCCCGTATTCATGTATACCTTCTCCCTTATAACCTCGGATACGAGGAATGATTCCGACTGGTCCGATGTCATATCTTCCGGGAATAATTGCGGACCCGGCTTGACCCTTTTAATCAGTATATCAAGGAGTATATCTATGCCGTCGCCCCGGAGCGAGGATACGGGGACCATTTCATCAAAGGAGTATTGCCTTGCATAATGGTCCAGAACCGCCAGGATATCCCTTTTAGGGCGTATATCGATTTTATTTACAAGCAAGATTACCGGCTTTCCAGATTCTTTTATATCTTTCAATATGGGCAATATCTGCGGATCATAGGGCCGGGAAATATCAATCACAAAGACTATAATATCCACCCGGGACAAGGCCCCCCGAGCGGATGACACCATACTGTTGTGGAGAGGAGTAATCGCCTTATGGATGCCGGGGGTATCCAGAAAGGCCATCTGACAACTCTTTCCGTTGTATATGCCCAGGATGCAATTCCTGGTGGTCTGGGGTTTCGGGCTTGTAATAGCAACCTTTTCCCCCATTATCCGGTTCAGGAGGGTGGATTTGCCCGCATTAGGGGGACCAACAATGGCAATAAAGCCGAACAAGAATCTATTATCACCGGTTTGCGTCATATCCATAAATAGAGGCTGAGGGGTCTATTACCAGAGAGGTTCGTCCTATCAAAGCAAATCAACTTCAATCCGGCCATCCTGGATAAAGTCATCACGCCTGACATATTCGACCTTGGCTCTGGTCCTTTTCTCCATCCATTTAATTCCCTGGTTTTTATACCCCCTTACAAGTGGGATTTCCCTAAAGGGCGCCCTGATCCCTATGTTTGAAGATTCACCAGGTCCCGGCAGAAATCGTTCAATGGCCTTTTGATGCATCCAGGACCTGACCAGAAATCCAAAAGCGCTGTGCCAGGGACCCGCCAGGATCGTTCCTTTCTTGAGCAAAGAGGGAGAAGACATTAGACCCATCCTTATTACGGGGATCCCTCTGTTCTCCAGGAGAATACAGCTCTCTCCGCATATCCTTATCGCCTCTTCAAGTGCCAACGGCCTGTACTTTTTATGTTTGTACCAGTCAGCCAGTTCCGTGCCAGCAATAACAACGGCCGGATACAGCCTGGCCATAGCAGGTTGCAATTCGATAACCTTCCTTACTGTCTGTAAGAATATCTCCTCGGAATCCCCTGGCAGTCCCGGCATCAACTGAACACCTGTCCTGAAACCGTATCTATTCAACAACTCTGAGGATTCCTCGGTATGGGCGGCGGTGTGACCCCTCTGAGAGAGCCTGAGGACCTCGTTATCCATGGATTGCACTCCCAGTTCAACGGTCCTAACACCATAAGCCCTCATCAACTCAAGCCTTTCCGCGTCTATGCCGTCAGGTCTGGTGGACACCCTTATCGAGCTGAAAAAACCCTTAGTTAGATAGGGGTTCACGGCTTTCAACAGCTCTGTCATCCTCTTTATGCCGAGACTCGTAAAGGAGCCCCCGAAAAAGGCGACTTCCCTTTCTACGCTGGAAGGGAATCGCGGCGATTGGATGGCCATGTCCAATATCTCCGTTATATGCAAGGTGTTTGTTGGACCTCTCGATTGGCCGGTTATCTTCTCCTGCTGACAATAGATGCACTTGTGGGGACAACCCTGGTGGGGGATAAAGATGGGGACAATCAAAAATCTTCTCGATGTTCTGACAGACAAAAAAACGCCTCCCTGGCCGCCCTCTGCTCCGCCTCTTTTTTGCTCTTACCCTTTCCTTCGGAGATTACCTTGCCATTAAGAAGCAAAGCCACTTTGAAGGTCTTGTCATGGGCAAGGCCAGTTTCTTCAATAAGCATATATTCAGGCAGGGATTTATAAGCCTCCTGGGTATACTCCTGAAATATACTCTTATAATCATAGTTCACATTTTCGGATTCAAGCTCCTCAATCAGAGGGAGAAAGAGCCTGTGTATTATCTCCTTTGTCCTCTCAAAACCTGCGTCCAGGTACAGCGCCCCTAAAAGGGATTCCATGGTGTCAGCTAGGATGGAAGGCTTGCTTCTTCCCTTGGTAAGCTCTTCTCCCTTCCCCAGGAGCAAGAATTCTCCCAATTTCAGGTCCACTGCCACCTGATACAAGCCCTTTTCATTTACCACAATAGCCCTGAATTTCGACAGGTCACCTTCACTTGCCTCCTTATAGACTTCCATCAGGATATGACTTATGGCCAGATCCAGGACAGCGTCTCCCAGGAATTCGAGCCTTTCATTATCTTCCAAGTCCGGGTCTTTGTGTTCATTTACATATGAAGAATGTTGGAAGGCCCTTGCCAGCAGTTCAGGTTCTTTAAAGGTATACTGTAGGTCTTCATACAGTCGTTGAATATCTTTCATTTTAGGACCACAGGCAATGAGGTGCACAATCTCTTTCATAACAAGAGGTTGCTGGCCCCTGGTTATTAGCAAAAGGCCGAACTGTTACAATTCATTAAATATAAGCTACACCCTCAAGTCAAGAAAATCCATTTAATTAACTTTATTTTTTGCAATGGATATGATAAAAAATATTTTTTGGTTCCTCCGGTTAATGAATACGCTAGTTAATTATATCTAAATATTTTGCACTATATGGGCCATGGGGTTCTCTTCTAAGCGGCGAACTCGTTTATGTGCAACGACCCTGCACAAAACAAGACGAGGCGGGCGGGTAACCTTCTCCAGACTTGGCCGGACTCGAGAATTTTCTATTATCTCACAAGTATTCCGCCCGCCTGGGTGGCACCTTACGTAATTACCATACTGCTAATATTTTCGCCGCGTAAAAGAGAGCCCCATGGGCCATTACCTACTTCTTTACGTAGTCATTAACTGGATGAAATCTATTTTTTAAAATCAAACGGGTGTGTATAAATGGCCAAAAAGGGGAAAAGAGTTATTTTTAATAATCAGGACATTGAGAGCAGTCTCCATAGAATAGCCGGGGAGATCGTCACAAAGAACACTTGCATGGAAGATGTCGTACTGATTGGTATAAGGACCGGCGGCGCGTTTCTGGCCAAACGACTTCAGGGGTTAATATCACAACTGGGTGTACCGAAACCGCCCACAGGTGTCCTTGATATAACCCTCTATCGTGATGACTGGACCCGGATAAGCTCCACCCCCAAGATAGGCAAAACGGAGATCCCCTTTTCTGTGGATAATAAGACGATCATCCTTATAGATGATGTCCTTTTTACTGGGAGAACGGTAAGGGCCGCTATGGACGCCTTGATAGATTTCGGACGCCCCAGGAAGATTGAACTGGCCACTCTTGTAGACAGAGGGGACAATGATAGAGAATTACCGATTCAGGCAGACTATTCAGGCGGCGTATGGAACATCTCCCCTGATGAAACCGTTAATGTCTATCTTAAGGAAGGGGGATATGAAGACCATGTGACCATCGAAAAAAAGAAGGTCCCCTGACAGTGAAGCGGAAAAAGAAACCAAAGAATAAGAAAAAACAGTCCCTGCCTCAAATTACCACGGAAGAAGAAGAACTTCTTGGTTCCCTCCTTGAGAATCTTAGAGATATTGAACTTAATAGTATCAGAGAACACATAAACAGCCCGGAGCTTGCCAGGGCTATATCAGAGAGACTCCCCGGGACTGACCAGGAAGAAGCTCAGATACTCCTTTCTATAAAGGATTCTTTTAGGGAAAAGGAGGTCCAAAAGGCCGTAAAAAAAGCCCTCTTCAAAATGAAGCGGCGGGGATTCCCAATCCCGCAACATCAAAATCAAAAAGCTCCTCTCTTAAAAATCAAAAGGCATAAAAGGCTTGAAGCCGAGGCATACCTGAGCCCCATTGACGGTAACGGTAGTCGGGGTATCTTCATTGCAGCCTACCGGATCCCTAAAGGCGTTGATATGGGGATCGGGGCTGTTAATACACATACCGGAATAGACTACTTTATCTATGGAAGATACAGCAGAAAAAAATCAAGGGATATAAAAAGCAGTTTCTTTGATCGCGCCGGCAAGGCGGTCGAGACCTCCCTTTCCCATGCCGCTACTATACTGGAAACCGCCCACAAGAAAAATGAAAAAGATTTAGGGGAAGGGGCGCGAGAGTACCTAGGATTCAGGCCTTGGTTGCTTAAGAATACTTCTCTCCTTGACCGGCCGCCCATATATGATCTAATCCCACCTAGAGATACTTCCGGGGATTTCCTTGCTGATTCACGCATTGAAGAACTTTTAGGACACGATTTATTGGCCTCCTGGATAATCAGACCGGAAAAGATAGAGCCTGTTCTAAACGAGATCTCAGGTGCTGAAACAAGCCCTATCATTCTCTCCGAGGCACAGATTACTGATCGCATAGAGAAGATAAAGGAAAAGGCGATTCAAGAAATCTACCCGGAATCCAAGCGGCTGTCTCTAAAGGATGATTTAGAGGAAATGTCATATGTTTTTTTTAAGCTCGGCGAAAAGGGACACGCGCGTGTTTGCCTGGCCGCCGCCTCCACAATGTCTGAAAAGGACTCTCCCTTAAGGACCAATAAATTCCTGAAGGCCTATATTGAACGTAGCATAACTCATTATATCAATATAATGGGAAAGAATACCTCCCGGAAGGCAGAGGAAGGCAATTCTTTCCTGTCTATAATCACGCCCTAACCAGATATGGGCCCTTTGATTTTCCTTTTTTAAAAGGAGGTAAGCATGCCTGAGTATATTAATGTAAAAACCGGTTCCAGGATTGAGATGGTGGATATCACCCCATCGGTTCAGAAAGACCTGTCAAGATCCGGGATTAAAGAAGGAATGTGCATTCTTTATGTACCACATACAACAGCCGGAATAACTATAAACGAAGGGGCTGACCCGGCAGTATGTCAGGATATTCTCGCCAAACTAAACCAGTTGGTTCCAGCCGACGCTGGCTACAGACATATGGAAGGAAACGCGGATAGCCATATCAAAGCCTCGTTGATAGGAAGTTCGGTTTCTGTGATAGTGGAAAATGCACGCCTTGTCCTCGGAACCTGGCAGAAGATCTTCTTCTGCGAATTCGACGGCCCGAGATCCCGAAGGGTATTATTCAGGGTCGGCAACTGGCAAATGCGCTAAAAGGCTTCTATTGTATCAGGAAGATTAACATGTTATAATTAGGAATTAAGGAAGCACAGAACCCATATTATCGTTATGTTTATGGATCGTGGCAGGAAATGAACGAAAAAAACAACGATTCTAATTCACAAGATAATTCCTTTTCAGACAGCAAGGAGTTATTCGATAATATCTTCCATGACGGAAAAGAGGTTGACCAAAAGCCCGCCCCTCAAAAAGAGTCATCAGCTGGAAAGCCGGTACCTCCTAGTTCTGATGAAATACCAGAGAAACGATCGCCTGGTTCGGATTCAGAGAATGGGGCCTTTTCCGAGAGCATGGAATTATTCGATAATATCTTCCATGAGGGCACGGATGTCGACAAAGCTGCCCCTCCCAACAAAAAGACTCCGCCCCCACCTCCTAAAAAGCCCCAGCAAGGACTTAGACCTCAAAAGGGGGGGGCGGTAATGCAAAAGCCGCAGCCGCCGATCTCTCCTACTAAAAAGGCATCTCCTATTAAACCTCAACCATCCGCACCAACCCCTGACAAAACAGCTTCGCCACCACCCGTCAAAAAGGCCCAGAAGGTAGCTGAACCCCAAAAGGGGCCGTCGGTGCCGCCGGCTGAAAAAATACCCACTGTTCCATTGGGCTTGGCCGGAGAAAAAACAAGATCCCAGGGTAAAGCCAGGAAACCCCTTAATACCCTTGTATTCATATTATCTATTGTCGTCCTGGTCATTGTGTCCATGCTGACCGGCAAGGTCTGGGATTACAAAGATGAAAAATCCGGAATAGAGGGCATGAACATCCAGGTACCATCGGCAAGAAAAAAGGAAATCCATCCCCCAATAAGCAGCGTGCCCTCTGAAAACGTGCCCCCTGAAGAAACAGCTTCATTAACCGAAACCGAAGAAGTCAGTGAGGTTGAAGACATTTCTGAAGAAAAGGAAGCAACCCCCCTGTCTGCCGAGCCTTCTCCCCCAGACAAACCCATTCCTGACCATGCCGAAGTCCTGGAAGCCAAAACTCTGTCATACCCCTATTCAATCTATCTGGGTTCTTATAGCACCAAAGCCACTGTCAAAAAAGCTGTATCCGATTATGAGGAATTGGGGCTATCACCCTATTGGGTCGACCTTGATCTCGGAGACAAAGGAATCTGGTTCAGGCTCTTCGTCGGTTATTTCCAGAAAAGAGGAGATGCCGATGAATTCATCAAGACTCAGCAGATACCGGGTGCGGATTCAAAAAGTACGCCATACGCCAATCTTATCGGTATATATCCCTCGGAAGAAGAACTTAATATACAGAAAGAGACACTGGAAGGTCTGGGATACAGCCCTTATATTATCAGCGATACGGAAAATGTCTATAGACTTTACGTCGGTGTCTTCTATCAAAAGCAACGGGCAGAGCAACAAGGTGCTGAATTATCACTTAAAGGCATCAAAAGCCAAGTTGTGGAGCGATAAAACTAGGCCCTTTCCCCATTGCCCCTGAGATATCCTAAAGCACCCCTGCTACGCGTTCGGGGGTGTTTACCCATAAATATTAAGGTTAATCCGGTTAATGAGTACGCTAGTTAATGATATCTAAATATTTTGCCCTATATGGGCCAGGTGGTCTCTTTTAAGCGGCGAACTCGTTTATGTGCTATGACCCTGCACAAAAGGTATAACTTTTTGCTTTTTTATGTATCCATTAATAGGCTGAAGGCTGTTAGGTTTTAGCTTTTAGCTATTAGGTATAAGATGTCAGGAGCCCTTCGACTTTGCTCAGGGCCGTGAGCGTATCGAACGGCCAGAATCCAGAAGCCAGAATATGGATTGTGACTTTTGTCTCCTGCCTTCTCTTATCTTCCAATCTTCTCATCTTCTTACCTTCTGATCTTCTTTCCTGTTTCCTCTTTACTCTTTCCTCTTTACTGTTTCCGCCTCACGCCTTGCGCCTTACGCTATGCACTACCTGGCTCGCCGTAGCCCTGAGTCCTTCGACTTCTCTCAGGACCCTGAGCCTGTCGAAGGGCCTGTCCAAGGGGCGAAGGCGGCTGTTCTTTGCGCAATGCACTTGCCCCCTTGAACCCTTGGACCCTAATTTACTTCTTTACGTAGTTAATAACCAGACGAAACAAAAAATATTTCCATTCATCTTGCCAAGCAAAAAAGATGAATTATTTTTTTATCAAAATATAGCTACCCACCGATCGGTAGAATTTCTGAAAAGCTCTGTAGATGGTTGATCAAAGTCACAGGTTCCGGATTTTATGATGCTGTTCTTAGGGCTTTTTATTTCTAAACAAGGTAGTAAAAATAGGTCTTCCCAAAATTAAAAACCTAATGATATTAAATAGTTATACCGCATAATAATATGCATTTCCTAAACCATAAAAATATTAATGATATCAATAAATTACAAAACATATGCATGTAAATCAACTAATTTTAACTCAATTTTATAAGGCTATTTTTAACGGTTTAGAATAAATGAATTTTGGGAAGGGCAGTTTTTCTTCCCATTTAACCAATTGATATTTATATGTAAGATCATTCTAAACCGGTAAATTTTGGTATCCTTCTTTGGGCTGTTTTTCTTATACCTTCCCAAAAATGGAGGATGCCATGTATCAATGTTCCCTTTTGCCACCGGAGTCAATACCTCCGAGGACCAGATATAAAAAGCTCTTTGAAAACTTACCTGAGATCCCTTCAGCAAGGAAGTCCCATCGTGGTAGACCTCCTGTTTCAAGAGGAGCCCTGCTTAAAGGGTTGATATATCGCAATCTCAGAGGCATAGATAAACTTGTAGAACTTGAATTTGAACTACAGAACAATCCTTCAATTGCTGAACCACTGGGTTTAGATCCACTGAAAAAACCTCCCTCTGATGAACGATTCTCAAACTTTTTACGTAGCAGCCCTAATGGATACTTCCAGAGTATACGACAATCTTTAGTCCGAGAACTTATCAAGGACGGGGTGATCTCCGGTAGAGGTATAGCATTAGACTCATGCCCTATAGAGGCCTTTGTTAAAGAGAATAATCCAAAGACATCAGTTAAAGACCGTTATGATAAACTATGTCCCCCGCCGTGGATATATTTGAAACGGATAAAGAGATCACCCTGCTGGCCGATATGCCCGGGGTTAAAGCAGGAGCCTTGAACATCGACCTCGATGAGAACGTGCTCACTCTGGATGGCGAGGTCCAGTCACCCGAAGGGGATAATGAGGTAGATGTGATCAGGGAATACCATACAGGCAAATACTACAGGCAGTTCACCCTGTCACAGGTTATTGACCAGCCGAAAATAGATGCTGAAATGAAGGACGGTGTCCTTCGGTTAAGGCTTCCCAAGGCTGAAGCCCCAAAGCCTCGCAAGATAACCGTTAAGCGCTCATAATGTCCCTTTTTCAGGGCGGCTCGAGGATAAGGAGAAAAAGACCAAGCCGCCCTGACTTTCAAACTCCGATCACCTTTTTGCCCTTGAAGCACTTCTAGTAACTCCTTGGCTAATGACCGGGATACTTGCTGAAGAACCTACCAACACCGGAATCGGAAAAACCTTGACTCCCCGTTTAAAAAATGTATAATTAATTTGTTAATTTCGTTAATTATGTTCATAATGTTAATCCCCTTTTATCCACCTTATTAAAAAAACAAACTTGTTATGAACAAGGATATCCTGACTATACCGCAGGCTGCCGATTACTGTTCTCTCAGCAGAGTGACTCTATGGAAATACGCCAAGGTAGGCATACTCAAGGCATCACGCACGCCTGGCGGACATTTCAGACTCCATAAAAAAGACCTTGAGTCATTTATGCGGGCAAAGGGAATGCACCCCCTTGCGACTTACCAGCCTCAAAACAAAAAGGTCCTCATAGTGGATGATGACCCTCAGATCCGGGAGATATTCAGCCGTATATTGTACAATCACGGGTATCTGACAGAAACAGCTTCGGACGGCTTTGAAGCAGGCGTAAAGGTGGTTTCCTTCAAGCCGGCCCTGGTGATCCTGGATCTCTTCATGCCGGGGATGGATGGTTATGAGGTATGCGGCCAGCTCAAGAACAATCCCGATACATCACATATAAAGATCCTGGCCGTTACAGGCTACGACACTCCCGAGAACATGAAACGCATTATGGATGCGGGCACGGATAGTTACCTGACAAAACCACTGGACGGGGAGACGCTGATCCAGAATGTTATCTCCTTATTGAATATTGAAGCCTCCCCAAACGCATCACGCTCTGCGTCTGGATCATGGATTGAAGATTAAATAACCAACACCTTTTCCTAAAGGCTATAGAATAGTGAAAATATTTCAAAGGTAGGAATTCGCCATGAAATGGTTCGTCAATCTTTCCACACGCGCCAAGCTCGCTTTTGGCTTCGGCGGAATGTGGTTGCTGCTGGCCATCGCGATCACCATTGCCCAGGACAAGGAAAGTTCCATTGTTCATGGTATGCCTGGAGAAGCTATCAAAATCGAGGCGGCTACCCATATCCTTCCACCAGAAGACATCGCGGAATTTCTTGCCGCTCTCTCCAAAAAGAAAGATGGAGGTAATCAATGAATACAAAGAAGGATTCTTTCCAGGATAAGGTCGAGATCCTCGTCGTAGAGGACAGTCCCAGCCAAGCCGAGAGATTGAAATATTTCCTGGAGCGGGAGGGTTTCAGGATAACGGTCGCCGAGGACGGAAACCAGGCCCTTGCCCTCTTAGGCGAGCTCAGGCCGAGCCTGGTCATCTCGGGTATCATCATGCCGGGGATGAACGGATACGAACTCTGCAAACGGATCAAATCCGATGAACGCACAGGGGATATACCCGTGATCCTGCTGACTTCCCTCACTAGTTCTGAAGAGGTGCTTGAAGGTCTGGCCTGCGGGGCAAACAACTTCATTACAAAACCATACAGTGAGGAATACCTTCTTTCCATCATTGCGAGAATTCTTGCCAGATGGAAGATCCTTAAAAGCGAACGTGTGCGCATTGGAGTGGAGGTCCTTATTGGAGG
>CAYQNR010000059.1:0-18903 GCA_964418945.1 uncultured Desulfobacteraceae bacterium | reverse complement strand
GAGCTCATGGCCGAGAGGCACCGTCGAAGAGCCTTAGACCTTCTTTACTCCTTTACGTACTCATTAACGGGATGAACCATAAAAAAACCTACATCTGAAAAGATGTAAGTTTTTGAATTGTTTTGTGTTATTTTGGTAGCGGGGGCCGGATTCGAACCAGCGACCTTCGGGTTATGAGCCCGACGAGCTACCTGACTGCTCCACCCCGCGACGAATGTCAAATTATATCATCGATAGTATCTATAGTCAATTAAAATTGAAAAAACACCAAATCTACTATTAATTTTCACGATTATTCAAGGAACCGTTTTTAGCATCTCAAGGTTTGCCCCTGGTTTTTGGATCATCCTAACCATAGGATCCATGCTATGCATCGGGAAGCTGAATCACAAATGTGCTTCCTTTTCCGGTATTATTCTCCGCCCATATGTCCCCGTTGTGGGCCTCAACCAATTTGTAGGATATAGCGAGCCCAAGTCCTGATCCGCTCTCTCTGGTTGTATAAAAGGGTTCAAATATGTTTTTGATATCTTCCTCCAGAATCCCTTTCCCCTCATCAATTATTCTGATCTCAACACCATTTGGTATTTTTTCAGTTGAAACAGTTATTGTCCCTCCATCCGGCATGGCTTCCACCCCGTTGGATATGACATTAATTAAGACCTGCTTTAGCTTGTCAGGGTCGCAATTAAGGTCGTTCAGATCATACAAAGACGGGTTTTCAAACCTGTATTTTGGCTCGGAATAGACCCCCGCCATAATCTGTAGAACATCATGAATAACCGAATTAATATCGGCAGGTCTTTTTACAAGTTTGTATTCCTTTGTAAAATCGCCCAGATTGGCGACCAGTTTTTCAAGCCTTATCACCTCATCAAGTACCATCTCTATCTTCTTAATATCCTTTTCGTTAACCAGTTTCGTCTTTATCTGGCTGCTAAAGCCCCCGATGATCATAAGAGGGTTTCTTATCTCATGTGCCACATGGGCCACCGCCTGTCCCACTGCTGCCAGTCGCGCAGACTGAAGCATCTTCGCCTCCATCTGCTGCTGTCTCGTGATATCCCTGATGATGGCTGTAAAGGTTGCTTTCCCTCCCATTTCCAGCAAAGAAAGGCTAAGGTCGATGGGAAACATAAACCCCTCTTTATTAACAGCATTAAGGGAAATGGTTTTACCGATTAAATCGGATTCCCTTTTAGCAAGAAACCGTTTCACATACCTGTAATGGTTGCCGTATCCCGACGGGATAAGCATGCTGAGATCCTTACCTACCACCTCATTGCTTGAATAACCGAAGATTCTTTGAGCAGCGTTATTGAAAAGGATAATCTTATTGTTTTCGTCTATACTTATGATTGCATCGGTTGCTGTATCAAGGGTGGCCTTGAACCTCTTTTCCGAACGCTGCAGCTTCAACAGCAATTGCCCGTACTCGGTTACGTCCCTTGTAACCTCAAGAAAATATCTTGTTCCCTCTCCTTCCGGCAAGACAGGGTAGATAGTTGTTATATATTCTTTCAGGTTACCGTCCCCATCCCTATACGAATGTGTCATCTTCCTAGCTTCATTAGTCCCCGCCATGCCTTCAACAGGGCAAGTTTGGCCGTTAGGGAACTTACAGGGCGCCTGTGCCTGCCGTGTTATCTGGTAACATTTTCTATTCAGAACATCTTTTTTTATAAGACCATATCGATCTAAAAAGGCCTTGTTTGCTTCTTTGATAAGGAAATCCT
This sequence comes from uncultured Desulfobacteraceae bacterium, assembly GCA_964418945.1. Classification (GTDB taxonomy): domain Bacteria; phylum Desulfobacterota; class DSM-4660; order Desulfatiglandales; family HGW-15; genus CAYUYB01. The sequence goes on along the minus strand of CAYQNR010000059.1, from coordinate 17,167 downwards.
GGTTGATCACCATAATCTCTTCACTGATAGTATCGAATAATGACCTCAAAAAGAGATTGGCCCTATTGAGCCGCTTTATCTCAATTTCCTTTTGGGCCAGCTCGTTTTTAAGCCCTTCTAACTCTTTTTGAGATTCTATTCGCTCTTGGGTTTCCACGGCTCCAACCTCGCCAGGTTTTATCATCACGGCCTGGGGTGATATTTTTCATGCACCTGTTTTAACCTTCCCCTGCTTACTTGGGTATAGATTTGAGTAGTCGATATATCAGCGTGACCAAGCATCACCTGGACGGATCTCAGGTCAGCCCCTCCTTCAAGAAGATGGGTTGCAAAAGAATGTCTCAGTCTATGGGGAGTAATCTTTTTCTTTATACCCGCCATCATACCGTATTTCTTAATAATCTTCCAGAATCCCTGTCTGGATATGGGTTGTCCCCTTCGATTTACGAAAATACGGGAGAGGTTCTTTCCTTTCACCAGCCCCGGCCGACCTTCAGAAATATATGTCTGCAAAGCCTCTCTTGCCTTTTCCCCCATCGGTATCATCCTCTCCTTGGCGCCTTTCCCCACGGTCCTGACATAACCAGCATCAAGGTTGATATTAACAAAATTAAGCCCCGTCAATTCCGATACTCTCAGACCTGTTGCGTATAGCAATTCCAACATAGCCCTGTCTCTCATACCAAGTATGGTGGATGGATCCGGCTCAGCAAGGAGGAGATCGACCTCTTGGTAAGTTAGTATCCGAGGAAGCCTGGATGGCAGCTTGACGGACTCCAGCAGCCTGACAGGGCTGTCTTTTATCCTGCCCTCTGAAATGAGAAACCTATAAAACATTTTGAGGGTGGAAAGGCTCCTGGCTATGCTCCTGGCGGACAACAAAGTATTTAAAAGGTTGATATACTCTATGATATGATCTCTTTCCGCCCGGAGAGGCGAAAGATTCCTATGTTCCAGGAATCTGAAAAATCTTGTCAGGTCGTGGGTATAAGATCGGATAGTATTATCAGCCAAGCCTCTTTCCACTCTCAGATGGTTGATAAACTGGTCTGCCAGGAGATCTGCCTGTCTAGTGTCTGTTTCCGGCATTGTCATTAGTTTACCGGCTCCGATTTCTTATAAAAAACCCTAAAAATCATAAAAATGATTGTTTTTGGTGAGGATTCTTGGGCCATTTTCCTCGATAACCACCATTTCTTCAAGCCTGACCCCGCCTTTTCCCGGGATATATATCCCCGGTTCCACGGTAACTACCATGCCCTTGAGAAGTTTTGCCGGGTTCCTGGCCGCTAGTCTCGGTGCCTCATGTGTGGCCAGGCCCACACCATGGCCGAGGGAGTGGCTGAAATAGCCGCCGAAGCCCTCATCCTTGATAATCTTTCTGGCTACGGAATCAGGTCGTTTACTGAGCACCCCGGGCAGAACATGTTTTAAGGCCGAAAGCTGGGCCTTACGCACCGTGCGATATATCTTTCTAAACTTGGGGCTCGGTTCGCCTATAAAGACAGTACGGGTCATATCGCAACAGTAACCGTTCCATTTCAGGCCCACATCAAATATAATAGGTTCTTTCGGATGTATCTTACGGTTCGTGGGCACTCCATGTGGAACAGCACTGTTGGGACCGCAGGCCACAATAGGTGGAAAGGCCATTCCCTCCGCTCCTGACTCAAAAACAAGATTCTCTATCTCTCTGGCTATTTCAATCTCCGTCCTCCCGGGCTTGAGCCCGGCCAGCACCTCATTTAGCACCTCCGACATCATTATGGAGGAAGACTCCATGGCTTTTATCTCATCTTGATCCTTTACCACTCTCATATCTTCTACTATTCCGTTGAGAGGGACAAGGCGGGGAGGAGATGGATTCCCTTTAAACACTTTTTCAAGTTCTTTATAGGTCTTCCATGTTAGATAATCCTCCTCAAAACCCACCACCTTGGTCTTCAAGCGCTTTAAAAAACGAGGGAACTCCTGGATAAGTTCCTTTCTAATAGTAATAACCTCAAAATCAACAGCTTGCCTCCGAGCATCGATTGCGTATCTGGAGTCTGTAACTAAAAGGGCCTTTTTGCTGCTGATGAATAGTGAGCCTGAAGATTCGTTTATTTGGGGATCAAGCGCCTTGAATCCGGAAAGGTATCTCCTGTTTTCAGGCTGAATAATCCATGCTGTATCAGGGGAGATGCCACCCATCTTATCCCTCAGTGAGGAGAGCCTTTTTTGAAAAGAGGATATTCGCATATTCCACCATATCACATGGGTTAATAGATAATAAGAGGCCTCACACCTTTAGATAATAACAAATTGTTATATAAACATAAATATGTCAAGGTTTGTTGACATATAATACACCACCTGTTACTAGAATCCCTTACGGTTCTCCAACAGGTCTACCAGGATATGAACGAGGGCAAAATAATAGAATACATAGATCAGGGACAAATAATGTGTGCGGTCTGCCTTCAGGATAAAGGTGGAAGATTGCACCTGTTGACACCTTTAAACCGTGAGGTCAATCTCGCACCCAAACGGGCCGTTTTTATCTCGTCCTCTAACATAAACCACCTAGGTCCCCGGGAGGAGATACTGGCCGCACTCAGGGAAATCGACCTTTCAAGGGATAGATTGAGAAAAGACATCAATGTGAGGGAGCTCTGGGAGCTTATCAGAGACGAGAAGGAGACCTTTGATTATGACTACATGGCCAACCTTTGTTTTAAAGGAACAATTACGGATGATCATATTTCCGCACTGGTAAGGGCGCTATTCAATGATAAGGTCTATTTCAAGATAAAAGACGGCCGTTTCGTTCCCAATTCCGAAGAAAAGGTGGAGGAAATCATCAGGCAGAGGGAGGAAGAACGCAGAAAGGAAGAGATGGTTGAGAAGGGCAGCGCATGGCTGAGAAAGGTTCTCCGGGGAGAGGTGATTGAAGACCATGATGATCATGAGGATATAATTGACATCCTTGAAGATCTGGCCCTCTACGGAAGGGAAGCACACAATTATAAATTCGGAAAAGAGCTTCTCTCACGGGCAGGGGCACCTGATACGGGTGAAGCCAGGAAGCTGCTTGTAAAACTGGGGGTCTGGGAAGAGGATGAGCCTGTCGACCTGCACAGGTTTAAAATAAGGGAGGGATTTAACGACGATCAGCTCACCGAGGCAAGAGGGCTATCGGGTGATATTGATTTGACCGCACGGGAAGACTTGAGACATCTTCCGACCTTTACTATTGACGGGCCATTGACAAAGGATTTTGATGATGCCTTAAGCGTTGATATCCTTGATGATTATACCCATGTAGGAATCCATATAACTGATGTCGCCTCTCTCATTGTCCCGGATTCCCTGCTTGACAGGGAGGCGTTCCTCAGGGGTGCTTCCCTGTATCTTCCCACCCGGCGCATTCCAATGCTGCCCGATAATCTGTCCAATGATCGACTTAGCTTGCTGGAGAGCTCCGACCGCCCGGCGATTTCTTTATTAGCCCGTTTCGACAGGGCGGGCAATATCCAGGATTATCGTTTTGAACTCAGCATTATCAGAGTCAGAAGACATTGGACATATGATCTTTTCAACGAGATATATGATCAAGAGGATCAACTTCCGAGCCTGTTCAGGCTATGCGATATGTTGCGAAAGAAAAGGGTCGAAAAGGGAGCCTTGATTCTTTCCCTCCCCGAACTTTCTATCGAGCTGGATGACAATTCAGCGGTTTCAATTAGAATGATTTCTCAAGAGACCCCGTCACGGATAATCGTGTCTGAGATGATGATCCTCTATAATTGGCTGGCCGCCCGCTTCTGCAGGGATAATAATATCCCTATAATTTACCGGGCACAGAAAGAACCCAGCGAGAGATTAGCGATCGATGAAACAGGGTATGTATATTATGTCTTCAGACAGCGCCGTAGGCTCTTCCCCCTGATAATTGATATCGAACCCAGCCCCCATGCCGGTTTGGGCCTTGACGCTTATTCGAACCTGACCTCTCCTATCAGGAGATATTTTGATCTCGTAAATCAACATCAGCTTAGACATTATCTCCTCAACGGAAAGCCTCTTTATAGTAAAGAAGAGATGGAAAGAATAAGACTTACAGTGGCCCCGGCTTTAAAAGATCTTAATACCACTAAGAAGAACCGCACCCGCTACTGGATACAAAAATATCTCAGTGCGCATATCGGCGAGAAATACCAGGCAATAATCTTTGATGTTTTAAGAAGCAATTATCGTGTCATTCTAGAGGACTTCCTTTTTGTGGCTGAGATTAAGCGGCAAGCGGGACAGGATTTTTCACCGGGGGAAAAGATCCTGGTAGAAGTTAGAAGGTCTGACCCTTGGAATGATTCGCTGGAGTTGGAATATGTTAGAAAGATTTGATCGGTGCCTGTCAAAAAACAGCCATTCAAATTCGCCCAATCTGCATTCGGTGTGAACTTATGGTTCATCCGGTCACAGCGATTCTTTTCAAGGCGACATCTATAGTATTGGGAGGACGTGGTCTTATTTTCAAGGCTTTGGCAAACCTTTTCCTGGTGGCAAGGGGATATTCTGCCAGGGGTTCCGGTGGAGCAAACCCTTGAAAATAAGCCCACTGCAAGCCTTGGGTGGAATTCTTTTTGAGATGTCGTCTTGAAAAAAACAGCCGTGACCTCAGGTGATGATGCTTTTTGGTTCATCCGCTTAATAAGTAGGCTAGTTAATGATATCTAACCATTTTGCTATATATGGCCTATGGGGCTCTCTTTTAACCGGCGAACTGGTTTATGTGCAGTGACTTCGCATAAGACAACACGAGGCGGGCGGGTAGCCTTTTCCAGACTTGGCCGGACTCAAGAATCTACCATTATCTCATAAGTATTCCGCCCGCCTGGGTGGCACCTTACGTAGTCACCATGCTGTTAATGTTTTCGCCGCTTAAAAGAGAGCCCCATAGGCCATCAAGGTGCTTATAATAAGGTTTAATCTTTTACTTCTTTACGTACTCATTAACCGGACAAACCGAAGTTATCATCAGGATGAACCGGGCTAATTAATTTCCGTGTTAATAAAGATCGTTCCCAATGCAAGCGGTCCTTTTCGGATATTTAACTGATTGAGGCCGGAATTACACAAATCCCTCAAGTCCAATAAATCCTCAAAACCAACTTTATGTCCGTTAATGGTAAGATGAATCCCCGATTTGCTGTAAAGGTTCGTCTGAATCTCCTCCATTGATATCTTGTCCTCAAAGGATAGGGAAACCGAGTCTTCGGGCCTCAACAGAACATGCCTATCATCATTGACCTTCAAGACCATATAATGCATCAACGGAGGGATAAGCTTTACGGTCAACCTGCCTAATTTCTTATCACCCCTGGACACTATAATGGGATAACATTCCCCCTTTTTGTCGATTGAGTAATTTTCCATTAGATCCTGGCTTGTGTCTATTTCATATCCTCTGTCTTCGCCGGTGTTATTTCTCATGTCTCCCACGAATCCCTTGAAATTTACCGTTATACCGGGCAGGGAGAAAGGAAACACGTCTATTATCCTTAAGCTATCTCCCCTTACAACCTCCAGCGTCTCCCCTTCGCAGAGAAGAAGGCGCTGGCCTTTTGTCTCTATGATAAAAAAGTCTATTCGTTCAGGTATCCTGTTATCCTCCTGCCCTTTGGACCCATGTCCAGTGATCATCGCGGGTATTTCACCGAAATTATTATTGTCTTTCCTCACGATTATGGACGTATTCCGAAAAATACTGAGGTTTTTTCTGTAATCGTTCAAATCACCATATCCGAGGATGTCAAGACTGAGGCCCCTTTCGTAATTGGCCTCAATATGGGAAACATTTATAGTATCCCCCTCCGACAAATAGACAGATTCATTGCTGTTTATAACTATAGGTGTTTCCCCGTTGATGCTAACGATAAGGTATTTAAGTAAGGGTGTATCAAGGTTCAGGCCGGGTGATTGGGGGATTATGCCGAAGAGCTCCATAAAGGCATTGATGACAAGATTGTGGAACCACACCTTAAGATCTATGGATGGAAGAAATTTTGATGTCTCAACTCCAAAAGCCGGGATATGATGAACGGTGAGGGCATAATAAGTGGCGGAACTTCTCTGTTCTTTGTGAGCACTGTTCTCTTCTGCCGTTCGGGTGTCCATAAAGTGAAACTTGTAGAGATTATGGTTTATATGTTGATTGACCTCTTCGATTACCTGCCGGGCCATGTCACCCAGTGGAATAACCTCATCGGTACCCGGAATCCGAAATTTGTCGCAATCCGCTATAATGGACTGCCCGAAGCGAGAAGGGTTCCTCCATTTGTCTATGTATTCAGGATAATAATATCCCGATCCGTCATGGAGGTTTAAAAGAAAATCACTCTCGCTGATCAGTCTTTTTAAGATAGAGACTATCTTATCTTCCGTGCTGAAAGAATTATCCTCATGGGTGAATTTCCTGTTCATATCCCCGTTGGGTCCTCTCTGATTAAGTATGATGGAATAGAAATTCGCCCTTGGGACTACGATAAGGTTACCCTTTTCCAGATGCATATCCGCGTAAAGATCCGCGGAAAGGAAACCTCCCGGTTCATTGCCCTGTATGCCCCCTATGAGCATTAGTGTTTTTCCGGGATTCTTTCCATTTATCCTGTATATGTTGAGCTCATAAACCGTGTTGGGGAAATACACTTGGTGTTCCGTCTCGGAAAATGCCTGCATTGGGTGAATAGCCATGGCAAGTGGAAAGGCTAAAAGGGAAAGGAATATTTTAGATAACAGGCCCTTATAATACATTATCCACCTCAAACTCCTTTTTCAGGAGCAGTTCACCAGATTGACTGTACACCAAGACCCTTATGGCTTCCGGCAATTCAGAGTTCGAATTCATATTAAACCGACGATGGTATGACTTAAAGCGTTGGATAAAAAAGCGCTGGCCACTCCGGAAATCGACTGGTAACCCGTTTTGAAGTTCATCACGGGCATTATTCCATCCTGAAGGGTATTTATTCCCTTTATCCATAGCAATGATATGCATATACCCTTCTACGGCATTTTCGGCCTCTATCGTATTAACAAGTCTAAAGTCAACATTCATTCCGGAGTCTTCCCGCTTTATAACGAAATCCGTAATATCAACAGAATTTGGCAAGTCTCCCTTATCCCCGCCTTCTTTATCTACGTCCAAGCCCACAGTTTTTCCCTCGACAGATCTGCTCTGGTTCTCCTTTCGGACGGGCATGGTTTCCTTTTCTTCCTGCTTACTGGCGTTCTCTATATACTCCTCCAGTCCGGTTACATAATTTCTGGTGCGGGCAAGCATCGTTTCGCTTTCATTGAGCTCTTTTTCCAGTTGTTGCAACTCGTTAGACCGGATTTCGTATCGATGACGCAGGTTGAAAAAGCTGTTGAAGGTATAGAGGGATACAAGGATATAGGCGAAGAAAAAAAGGGATGTCCATAAAAGGGTCCGACGAGACATATTAAAGGAACGCATCTTTCCCACACTTCGCATAATTATAACGGTTAATTCTCGCGGGTTAACTGGCCGTTCCTTTAATGGCGAACTCTGTTTCTGATCGGAGTCCATTCCTCTTTTTTGATCTTCCATTGATTACCTTTCTTTATGAGCAACATTTCTTTATCCCCTATATCCTGGTAGCTGTCTGCTTTGTAGTACTGCACAAAAGAGGCCCTGGCATCATTATCCGAAACACGATCTATTTTCAGATCCTCAATCTCTATTTTTAAAGACAGGCACTTATCATTTAAACGTTTCCTGTGTCTTTCCCAGGCAGTCAGGTCCATACCACGTGATTGAAAGTCTTTATCGTAAAATAAGATATACTTATCCAGGTCTTCCTTTTCCCAGGCCTCTTTCCAGGCGGATATAAAATCCTCGATCTCTTTTATTAAAGTATGCTCAGCCTGTTTCTCAGGTGAAACCGGGCGTACCACATCACCTTCGAAGATCTCACCGACAATCTTCCATTGATCACTGTTTTTGGTCAGATAAAGCATTTTGGTTCCCTTACTATAAAGGCTGGACGCGCTATAGGTCTGTTTAAAGGTGGCCATTACCACGTCGTTTCCGTTCAAGAGTCTGAGGTTATCGATCTCTACCTTTATATAACTGTATTTGATAGCCAGTCGGGACTTATATTCCTTCCACTGATGCCAGTTTTTCCCCCCTGAAGTAAATCTTTTATGATAGAAAGACATATATTCTTCGATTTCCTTATTCTGCCAAGAATCCCTCCAGTTTTCAATGATCTCCGTCAGCATATGCTTCTCTTCCTGGATCTTGTCAGGAGTAGCCCTCTCTATCTGCGAACTGATGACTACGGGCGTGTCAAACAGTTTGATAAAACTGGCCAGATCAATAATGTCTTCATTTTCCAGGGCTATACATCCATTGGTGTCATTGGATTTAAGTGGTTTATTTGTCCCGTGAAACCATATTCCGTAGCCGTCCCTTCCCTCTCTCTTATCTATTAAATTGGGATAACTGATGGGAAGGGCCATCGCACCGTAGATTGGAGCAAGCTGTTTGTCTAAGAAGTAATCAATGAAAAAGTATATTCCCTCCGGTGTTTTCCGGTCGTTTTTTCTGGTTTTTGGACCACCGTTTTCGCCGGTTGAGCACGGGAATATCCTTGCCGGTGCGGTGAGGTCATCACTGCGATATATCATTACCTTTTGTTGGGATTTATCCACTAGAACTGCATAATCGGGTTCGCCCTGCCATTCCAATATAAATAAGGGAACCGCCTGTTCTCTTTCTATGCGCTGTTTTACACTTGTGCCGTGGGCAGACACCATATAGAAAGCCATGATAACAAACAATACAAGAGACAGAAGATATCCCCTTTTAACTCGATAAAACGGGGTTCTTTTAAATATCCTTACCATTTGAATAAGATCCTATAAGTTTCAATCTCAGGAATCCGCCCTGTCTTATTCATTTAAAGACCCGGCTGAATATCTCTTCTATATACCTGTAGTGATATTCCAGGCTGAATATCTCCTGTATGGATTCTTCGGTGAGATATCTTTTTATGTCCCTGTCTTTCAGCACAAGTGTCTTAAAATCATTTCCAGTGTCCCACGCCTGCATGGCGATTCTTTGCACCATCTCATAAGCGGTTTGGCGTTTAAGTCCAGCGCTGGCGAGTTTTATCATCACCTGTTGTGAGAATATCAAACCTTTTAACATGTCGAGGTTTTCTTTCATCCTGTCAACATGAACCACCAGGTTCTTAATGATTCTATTCAGTCTATGTAGCATAAAATCAATCATTATGGTGCTGTCGGGCCCGATCACTCTTTCTACGGAAGAATGGCTGATATCTCGCTCATGCCATAATGCCATATTCTCCATGGCAGCTAAGGAATTGGCTCGGACAAGGCGAGCCAGGCCTGAGATATTTTCGGATCCGACCGGATTTTTCTTGTGAGGCATAGCGGAAGATCCTTTTTGTCCCTTTTCAAATGGCTCCTCTGCTTCGAGGACCTCGGTCCTCTGGAGGTGACGTATCTCGATGGCAATCTTTTCCAATGTTCCGGCCAGCACGGCCAGGGCAGAAAAATACTGGGCGTGCCGGTCGCGTTGAATAACCTGGTTGGATACTTCGGCGGGTTTCAAACCGAGTTTTTTACATACATAGGCCTCAATCTCAGGTGATATATTGGCGAAGGTACCCACTGCCCCTGATAATTTACCGTAACTGATGGTATCAAGGGCATCTTCCAGCCTTTTGCGATTTCTTCCCATCTCAGAATACCATAGGGCAAGCTTGAGGCCGAATGTAATGGGCTCGGCATGGATTCCATGGGATCGTCCTATCATTGCAGTGTACTTGTGCTCTTCCGCCCTTTCCTTCAGGCTATCCATGAATTCAGTAACACCTCTGATAATCAATTCCATAGCCTCTTTCAACTGCAGTGCAAAGCCCGTGTCCAGGATATCCGAAGAGGTCAGGCCCATATGGATAAAACGAGAATCAGGCCCCACATATTCTGCCACGTTTTCCAAAAAAGCGATCACATCATGCCTGGTCACTTTTTCTATCTCCAGTATACGCTCCCCGGAGAACCTCGCCTTTTCCATTATATTGTTTAATGCTCCTTTTGGAATAAGGCCTTCCTCCGCCATGGCTTCACATGCCAGCATCTCCACCTGAAGCCATTTGGCATACCGGTTTTCCATCTCCCATATCTTGCCCATTTCATCACGTGTGTAGCGGCTGATCATGATAAACAAATCCTTTTGGGTGTATTGATCTGATGCTTCCAGGTCGCCTTTTCAGCGATTAACATATTCTAATCCCTGTTAAATATATAGCAGAATAGCAAGAGATACTCCAGTCCAATCCACAAAAAACTTGCACCTGCCGGATATGTAATCAGTATATCCATGCATGTAGAATTCTAAGGAGAAATCTTTTATAGATAATCAGATAGGGGGAAAAAATCAACAAAATTTGTGGATTCATCCATCTGCGTTTGGCTTGACATACAAGGATAAATCATCTACACTTGGATTAAAAAAAGCGAGTTCTTATCAGCTCAGCACACCCTTTATACCCGTTCCTTAAAAAACGAGTCCCTACTAGAGAGAGCATACGATATTATTATTAATCTGTAATAGTTAATTCCAACCCAAATGCAACAGACAAACAATCAACTTGTGGACATCCAGAAATATTTCTTATTCGGTATGCTCCTGTTCCTTATCGTCTCTCTGGCAATCTTTATGTCTTCCTTTCTGGGGACTCTCCTGATTGCCGCCGTGATTGTGAAAGGGGTATTTCCCGTGCATAAGATGTTGCAGCAAAAACTGAAATTCCCTCCCACCATATCGGCTTTCATTTCTCTGATCCTGGTAGCCTTGATCATCCTGGTGCCTTTGACGCTCCTATTCTTTTTGGTGGCCAATGAAGCCACAAGCGCCTATAATGTTATAAGCACTAAAATCAACACGCTGACTGCGAAAGATATCAACTTGACCCCCGGCCTCCTGGAGAAAGGTTTCATTCAGGAATGGATGGATAAAATCGCCGAATACGTCCCCATCAGCCCGTCAGACATCATTGCGACCACGAAAGATATTGTCGGTAAAATCAGCTCCGTAATCCTGGGACACACCACCAATATATTGAAAAACCTGTCACTCTTTGTGGTACACGCAATCGTCTTTTTGCTGGGCATGTTTTATTTCCTGCGGGATGGCGCCCGCCTGATCGATTATTTTGATTCTATTCTACCCCTTTCAGAGGAATACCGCACAGAATTGTTCAAGAAGCTCTCTCATTTAAGCTACGGGATCATTTATGGTATTTTTGGCGCCGCAATTATGCAGGGGTTCTTGATGGGGCTTGGTTTTTATATTGTAGGGATTGATAATGCCGCATTCTGGGGGGCCATTGCCGCCCTTTTTTCACCTGTGCCCTATATCGGGACCTCCATCATCTGGGTGCCGGTAGTAATCGCATTGCTGTTGAACGGTCACTGGCTTTCCGCTTCCTTTCTGCTCATTTGGGGCGCTTTGATTGTGGGCATGGCAGATAATATTGTTAAACCTTATCTTATCGGCTCCTCCACCGCTCTTCATCCTCTGGCGGTTCTATTGACTTTATTGGGAGGAGCTTTTGTATTTGGCCTGAAGGGGATCCTTTTCGGCCCTTTTGTGCTGACGTTGACACTTGCCTTTCTGCACATCTATTCCCTGGAATATAAGACTGTCCTAAAGAAAAAGCAAAACAAGCAATAGCTTTGTAAATGCCGTTATTTCAAGGTTTCATCTTTTCCGAGAGTATTGACAATAGCTCAAAGACCCTTTCGGAGGGACCCGGTTCCATTGTACCCATACCACAGGCAGGAGTAAGTATGGATCGCTCTATGATCACCTCCGGTTCAAGGCCGAATTCTTGTAAGCGCTTCAACCCTTGTTCAAGCTTTGAACAAAGGCCTTCCACAGTCTCTTTCCCTGTGAATTCAAAGGTGGGGACGATACCCCATGCAATAAAACCGCCTCCTTTTAAGAATCTCATGATATGTTCAGGATAAAGCAAAAAATAGTCCAGGAAGGAAAAGGCGTCAAAGCTGATAATATCAGGCCCTGAATCTACTATCATCGACCAATCGGTATTGCCGCAACAGTGGATGCCTATAAGGGCCTCGGATCGCTCCCGGACGTAATCGATCACCTCTTTGAGTAAACCTATAACATCATGGCGTTCAATAGGCGAGAAAGCGGATCCAAAACCCGACAGATAGGGCTCATCAAGGAAGATTATGGTTTGTTTGCCGGATTTGGCGAGTTCCCCGTCCTGCCACAGGGCCTTTATGGCCAGGCCCTTGGTAAACGCCTCCACAAGTTCCGTATCCGAAAGCACGTTTTTATCGTCATCTCCCGTTATCCCGGCTGAAAATGTAACAGGACCCACAGTCTGCCCCTTAATATAGGACCCGAATCTGCCCGGGTTTTGGCTGACCAGTTCCACCAATTCGAACAGGCCCGGGGCATATTCCCTGCTTAAGGCAAAAAAGGGTAACTCGTCAGCCAGAAAATGTTCATAAAATTCCACCAGTGCGTTCTCTCTGTTATCAGAAGTGACTACGAGGGTACCTCGTTCCTTGTCTATGCTCAAGAGGGGGAGCCCTTCACTAAACTGAATATGCATATTCTCCACAGGGCTTCGCTTGACCATCTGCGGCCAGAACGGTATTTCAGGCAAATACTTCAGGATATTGAGACAACTGTCCCTGATATCCCTCGAGGGGACACTTCCTATCCCTGTTGCCTTAAAATTGAAACTGTGCGCCATTCCTTTTCCCCGCTCCATCTATCTTATCTTATATCTCATTCTTAAGAATCCAAAAACTTAGGGTCCCCCGTTTTATGTTCATAGACTTCTGTCTCTGACCATTCATGAATAGAGGAAAGCCATGACTCAAGGATTGTGATCATCTTCTTCTTTTTTGTCTTGATGCTTTCTTCTATATTATCCTCTGCCGCCTCTGTCCTTCCGGGGGTCAGTGGTAGATTGGCCTTCTGTAATCTGGCAAGAAGGGCAATCCTCCCCTCGTCATCCGGCCGATGGGCCAGGTAAAGTTTCAGAGCTTGGACAGCCTCCCTGTCTCTCCCCTGTTTATGGAATATTTTGGCCTGGAGACCATAGCAGGATATTAATTCATCAATGCGCGCCGTGACCTTTTCCATTTCCAATCCGGCCTGAGACAGTTCACCATCTTCAAGATAGGCTTCAGCCAGGAGCCTTCGGATATAGATGTCATTAGGATAAATGGATAGGGCCCTGCGGCACTCCCGGATAACCTCTTTTAGTTCTCCCCTCTTTTTCATCCTGGAAAGAACGAGCAAAAGTGTCCCGGGCGAAGGCCCGCTCGCTAAGATCTCACTGAAAATAGCATTTATTTCTTCCATTTCTCCCCGCCTTTTTTTGTTGATATCCCGGTAAGGTTTATAAATATGGTTCTTCTCCCCCCTCGAATCCCTGACCCCTAGAACCCTTGTCGAAGATCCCGCTGCTGTATGCGGGGGATCCTGATATTCGATCAACCCGTCCTCCGTAGCACTGCGGAGGGTGGACTAATTTGGAAATGATCCATAAACATATACCTTGCTGTTTAAGAATACTATTTATGCTTCAAAAGGGCCTTTCCGCCATTCTCTGTTCGAGCCATATCATAACCTTATCAAGTTCATCTCTGAGCTCAAGGATTGCCCTTCCCCTGTGGCTGACCCTATTTTTCACTTCCCCAGTCATCTGGGCAAAGCTCTTATTCAGGGGAGGGAAATAGAAGACGGGATCATAACCGAAACCGCTTTCGCCTCTAGGTTCGTGAAGTATTTCTCCTTCACATCTACCCGCATAGGCAAGCGAAGGACCCCAGGGCACGGCTATAATTATTACGGATTCAAAAAACGCCTTACGGTTTTCTTTATCCTTCATCTCCTTTAATAACTTGATAATATTTTCCTCGTCCGTGGCCCCCTCTCCCGCATAACGAGACGAATATATTCCCGGAGCCCCTCCCAAGGCCTCCACAACAAGACCGGAATCATCTGCCAGTGCGGGCAATCCCAAAGATTTTGCCGTAAAATAGGCCTTTTTGTAGGCATTATCCTTAAAGGTCTCCCCATCCTCTATTACCGGAGGTACAGGACCGAAATCCAAGAGACTTCTTGTCTCGATATTAGAAGCTGTAAACAGGCTTTCCAATTCAGTGATCTTTCCCTCGTTTGTGGTGGCCAGGACTATTGGTCCATCATACATTAACCACTACCCTTTCCAATTTTTCTATCTCATCAACTATCTCTCCGGCCTGTTGTTCAAACCCGGGCTTTCCCAGCATGGCAAACATGGCCTTTTTATAGGCCTCCACACCCGGCTGAATAAATGGATTGTGCCCATAAAGGTACCCGCTTATGGCCACACATCTCTCCATCATATAATAGATCTGCCCGAGGTTGTAAGCATTTCTTCGGGGTATCTCGATAGTCATATTGGGAACACCTCCCAGGTAGTGGGCGTAAGCCGGTCCTTCAACCACTTTTTTGTTTACATAATTCATGTCAAAGCCTGCATCAACAAGAAAATTGAGGCCGTCAATATTCTCCCTGTCACCAGGGATTTCAAGCCTGTTATCGTGTTCTTGCAGCAGTAGAAAAGTCTCTATCATATTCCTTTCACCATCTTGAACCATCTGACCATTGGCATGGAGTTTTTCCGAGTATAAAGAGGGTGAAACCCACAGACCGTGTCCTTTATGCCCTTCACTTTCAGGGAAAAGCTGCTCCATCCACCTGGCCACAGGATAGATGGAACTGGAATTTGTCGCCACCACCTCTATCTTTTTCCCCTTCAACCAGGCGGCATGCCGCGCTGCCGCGTGAACAAGGGCCGGATTTCGCCAGAAGTCGTCAGACATGGTTATTCTTCTCATCCGTTTGAAACCGGCCACAAATTCCTCTAGATCTATATTGGCCATTGCCAATCCCACCAGTCCCACGTCCGTGAGCACGGAGAACCTCCCTCCTATATTGTCCGGGATCACGAACGAACGGTAACCTTTTTCATCCGCCAGTCTTTTTAGGGCACCCTTTGATCTGTCGGTCGTGACAATAATGAATCTGTCGCCCTGCTCGCCATAGTTATCTTCAATCAGGCGCCGGATTATCCTGAAGGCTATCGCCGTCTCCGTTGTGGTGCCAGATTTTGAAATCACATTGACTCCGACACGTTTTCCTTCCAGCATATCAAGCGTATCCCGGAAATAATCCGGGTCCATATTTTGCCCTAAAAAATATATCTCCGGCGCACCGCTCCTCTTTTCCCTGGGTAATTGATTAAAATAGGAATGGGTAAGGGCGCGGAAGGTTGCTTCCGTTCCCAGGTATGAACCGCCGATTCCAATGGACACAAAGGCGTCTATCTCGCGGGAAATCTCGGTGGTAACGGCTCTTATCTCATCCAGATGTTCCCTGCTTATCTCTTCCGGAAGATCCTGCCATCCGATCATAGCAGTATCGCTGTCATACACATCTCCCTCGCCATTTATAAGCTTGTCTTGCGCTCCCATTACAAGAGGGATAAGGGATTCGATATCTTCCTTGGAAATCGAATCCTCTCCCGGCGCACCAAACATGTAAGTCAGATCCAGAGAGATCATGTTCTCTTGCTCGAATACACTTGTTTCAAAAGGGTTCTTTTCTTTATGGCCTCTTCCTATCTGACTCATTGTTGTTGCATTCTCTCTGATATCCCTCAATTCTATACCTTTCATCATGCTCCCCTATATCTTAGTCAGGATAACGGTTGGCTATTGATTTCAATATATCCAGGCATGAGAAAAACGCGTCCACTACTTCAGGGTCAAAGTGACGGCCTGATGAGCTACGTATCTCCGCCAAAATCCGTTCTTCTTGCCACGGCTCCTTGTAGGCCCTTCTGGAACAAAGGGCATCATATACATCGGCGACAGCGACTATCCTTCCAAAAATAGGGATATCTTCTCCTTTTTTAGGGACGATCTTTTTACCTTTGCCCACGATGCCTTCCAAAGATAATTCCGATATAGGATCGATGTATCCCGGATAGCCGGTCCCATCCCATTTTTCATGATGGTTGAGCGCCACTTCAAGGGCTGCTTCGTCAAAATCCGATTGTATGTCTTTAAAGAGCCGCGCCCCCATATAGGTGTGGGTTTTCATGATTTCAAATTCATCCACTGTCAGACGAGCGGGCTTCTTAAGGATAAGGTCGCTGATAGCTACTTTACCTACATCGTGAAGCATGGCAGCCATTCTCAATACGTCCTTCTGTTTCTCCACCTCTTCGGGAGGCAATCCCTTTTTCCTTGCCCACGCTTCATATATTTCTACCGAATAGGCCCCTACACGATTGACATGGGCGCCTGTCTCTTTAGGGTCACGCAGCTCCGCCATGCCTATCATTCTTAGTATAATATTTCTGGTTGTCTGGGCACGCTCCACGGCTAGGGCGGCGCTGGTAGCAAAATGCATTATTAGGGGTTCATCCGATGGATTAAAAGGAATGATATCCCCTTCATCGTTTTGAGAGTTAATAATCTGCATTACGCCCAGGACATCTTTCCGTTGATTGGTAATTGGAACCGTGAGCGTGGAGCAGGTCCTGTAATCGGATATTTCATCGAAATGCGAATCAAAGGTGTAAGGGACAGAGGCATTTAATTTATAGACTTCCGCTATAGCTACCGTTTCCCGGTTTTTAGCCACATAGCCGGCAATGGATCTATTATTGATAGGGATTGAAAAAGTGTTATAGATAAGCTTTTTACCGGGAGGCAACCTCTTTTGGAGGGTATCGTTTTGAGAATAGCTGAATTTGAGGTTTCCCCCCTCCTTGAGATATATGGACCCTGCATCGGCATTGAAGAATTCGCGGACACCGGTGAGGATCCTTTCCAATAGGAGATCTATGTCTTTTACTTCATTGATGTCCAGGCTGATCCGTGTAATAAGGTCAATCTTTTCTTTTTCGGTCATCATGGTTGAATCTCTCCGTGGTAAAGAATATTCTGGATCATCCGGCAAATAAGTACGCGTAATGATAAAACTATAGCAAGATTGGTGATGTTCGGCCCATGGGGCTCTCTTTGC
>CAYQNR010000058.1:0-19111 GCA_964418945.1 uncultured Desulfobacteraceae bacterium | reverse complement strand
GCCCCCGTAGCTCAGGTGGATAGAGCACCAGATTCCTAATCTGGGTGCCGTGCGTTCGAGTCGCGCCGGGGGCATTTCTATTGCTGGATTGGTTTGACTTTGTATATATTGTATTTTATTATATCTTGTAAAGGTTGTTTAAAACCGCAATTGCATCGGAGGCAAGGTAACGGGATTTCCGGCGACAGCGTGTTTTGGCCCTGAAGCCAGGAGGGCGGACGGGCCCAAGGATTTATTTTTCGACTATTTTTGAAAGCAGTGATATATTGACGTGGGGGTAATGCTTTATGTATGCGGTAATCGAAACCGGGGGCAAACAATATCGCGTGTCGCCCGGAGAAGTTGTAAAAACAGAAAAACTATCAGGAAATATCGGTGATCCTGTCTCTTTTGATAAGGTCCTTCTGACCTCGGACGGCAAAAATGTAAAGCTAGGTAATCCATATCTTGAGGACGGCATGGTTACCGGACGTATCGCCAGCCACGGAAAAGACAGAAAGATTATCGTTTTTAAATACAAGAAAAGGAAGAATTACAGAAAAAAGCAGGGGCCTCGTCAGCATTTTACCTTAACAAAGGTTGAGGAAATCAGGGCGTAAATAAGACATACTGAAAATATATTTTAATTAAGCCCTTTAGAAACTGAGGAATATTTACCATGGCACATAAGAAAGCAGGAGGCAGTTCTAGAAACGGAAGAGACAGCGCGGGCCAAAGATACGGAGTAAAACGGTATGCCGGTCAAAGAGTGCGTGCTGGAAGTATAATAGTCAGACAAAAGGGAACCAAAATACACCCGGGTGAGAATGTGGGACTGGGAAAGGACTATACAATTTTCTCCAAGATTGACGGGAGAGTCACCTTTGAACGGTTTAATAAGAATCGAAAAAAGGTAAGCGTATACGAACACTCAATATAACCGGAAACCTTCCATCACCTGAGGATAGAATGAGATTCTTGGACGAAGCCGTAATTACCGCTATCTCGGGGGATGGGGGAAGAGGTTGTGTCAGTTTTCGAAGTGAAAGATTTATTCCCAGGGGTGGGCCTGACGGCGGTGACGGAGGAAATGGAGGGAATGTAATTATAGAGGCTTCCAAAAGACTCCATACGTTATATGACTTCAGTTCAAAAAGGTGTTTCAAATCCCGGAACGGCAGTCCGGGAAAAGGCAAGAATCAAAAAGGTAAAGACGGGTCTGACACCATTATAAAGGTCCCTTTAGGCACAATCGTTTATGACCAGGAAACAGGCGATATGATCGCCGATCTAATCCGGGATAAAGAGGAGATCCTTATCCTTCCCGGTGGAAAAGGGGGAAAGGGTAACGCCCACTTTGCCACTTCAACCAACAGGTCTCCGAGATTCGCCCAACCGGGACTTTCTGGTCAAAAGAGACTTTTGCGGTTCTCGCTCAAACACATAGCGGATATAGGGCTTATCGGTCTGCCTAATGCCGGCAAATCAACAATCTTATCACGACTCACCCTGGCCCACCCCAGGATCGACAGTTACCCCTTTACAACAGTTGACCCCAACCTGGCAGTAATCGAGTTTGAAGATCAAACAAGCCTTACACTGGTCGACATACCGGGATTAATAGAAGGGGCGAGCGAGGGCCGCGGTCTTGGTCATCGTTTCTTAAAGCACGTTGAAAGGGCACGGTTCCTCCTTTATGTGATAGATATAGCACAAGCACCGGCCGATAATCCGCTTTCGGATTTTCACGTCCTTCAGGATGAGCTGGTGAAATACAGTCCTTCACTGGCCGGGAAGGACCAGATGGTTCTCATCAACAAGACGGATCTGGTTCCAATCGGTCATGCAAATATCCAGAAAATGAAACTGGAACTAAGCCGTATTGGGCTGGAATCATTGCCTATCTCCGCATTAACAGGTGATGGTCTTGATGATCTGAAACAGGTGCTTTCAAATAAATTATCCAAAAACAGACACCATGAAAGATACAATGACAGCAATGAGAAAAGAACTGCTTAAACCAGTCAAAAGGGCCGTGGTAAAGGCCGGGAGTGGTGTTTTAACCGGGAAAGACGGACTCGATAGAAGAGTCTTAAATAACCTTACCAAAGAGATATGCGGTCTGAAGGAAAGGGGGATAGAGGTTATTCTGGTATCCTCGGGAGCAATCGCGTCAGGGACAAAAAAGGTGGGCCTTTCCAAGAAACCGCAATCAATATCAGAACAACAGGCAACGGCCGCGGTCGGACAGAGCAGCCTTATGATGGCCTATGAGAAGGCCTTTGGCCGTCACGGGCAAATGGTAGCGCAGATCCTGATTACGAGAGACGATCTAAACAACAGACGACGTTACCTGAACGCCAAGAACACGATCTTTACACTGCTGTCATGGGGGATCATCCCCGTAATAAACGAAAATGACACGGTGGTGGTAGATGAGATCAAATTCGGCGATAATGATAATCTGAGTGCCATGGTCACCAACATGACCAAGTCACATGTACTTATCAACTTGACGGATATCGACGGTCTTTTTGATAAGGACCCCAGAAAATACAAAGATGCCCGCATTATTCGGGTCGTGGACAAAATGGACAAGCAAGTGATTCGATTTGCGGACTCCATACCGAGTTTTCTGGGTACCGGCGGTATGGCCAGCAAAGTCAAGGCCGCCAGGAAAGCCAATCTTGCGGGTGTACCCGTAATAATCGCCAACGGCCGCAGACGAGGAGTTCTACGCAGGATATTCGACGGAGAGGAAGTTGGAACACTCTTTGTTCCCCGGGACAAAACCCTATGCGGCCGAAAGCACTGGATAGCCTTTACAAGATTTCCCAGAGGCAGCTTGATCATTGACCGGGGTGCGTCGGACGCCCTGAAAAACAACGGCAAAAGCCTGCTGCCTTCGGGTATCAGGGAGGTTAGAGGAAGCTTCGGATTGGGAGATTCGGTTGTGTTGCTGGACGAAAAGGAAAGGGAAATCGGTATTGGCATGGCGAACTATGATTCCGGCGATATCAAAAAGATAATGGGCCTTAAAAGCAGTGATATTGAATCAAGGCTGGGTTTCAAATATAATGATGAAGTTATTCATCGTGATAATCTAGTTATAACTGATGAACTAAAGGATGGAGATATGCATGTCAGTGGAGACGATGATTGAAGAGATGGCAAGGGCCGCTAAGGCAGCCGCCAGGCAATTAAGAAAAGTGGAAAGAGGAACCAAAGACGCCGCCCTGAGTCTCATGGCGGACAGGCTGCTTCAGAGAAAAGAACATATTATGAAGGAGAACAGAAAGGACCTGGACCTTGCCGAGGAAAGAGGGCTGACGTCGGCCATGATCGACCGTTTGACACTGGATGATGAAACTATCCATTCTATGGCCGAAGGACTCAGGGAAATCGCGGCCCTGCCCGACCCCGTCGGTACGGTAACCAGGATATGGAAAAGACCCAATGGCCTGTCCGTAGGCCGTATGCGTATCCCCTTAGGGGTTATCGGCTTTATCTATGAATCCAGACCCAACGTAACAGTAGACGCGGCAGGTCTTTGCCTTAAATCAGGGAATACCGTGATACTCAAAGGGGGCTCGGAGGCGATCAAATCCAATCTTATTCTCGAGGAAATATTGAAAGAGTCTCTGGATGAAACGGGTCTCCCTCAAAAGGCCGTGCAGGTCATTCCAACTACCGATCGGGAGGCGGTACGCATTCTTCTTGGTCTCGAAGACTACGTGGACATAATCATCCCGAGGGGAGGGGAAGGTCTTATCCGTTTTGTTACCGAGCATTCGCGTATTCCCGTGTTAAAGCATTACAAAGGTGTATGTCACATCTATGTTGATAAATCGGCGGACCATGGCACAGCATCTGACATATGCTTTAACGCCAAGGTACAACGGCCGGGAGTATGCAATGCAATGGAGACCATGCTTATTCACAAAGAGGTCGCGGCAGAATTTCTTCCTAGTATAGCAGGAAGGTTAATGGAAGCCGGGGTGGAGATCAGGGGATGTCCACAGACCCTTTCCCTTGTCCCTTCAGCCGTTCCTGCACAAGATGCCGATTGGGGCATGGAGTTTCTTGATCTCATCCTGGCGGTAAAGATAGTCTCCGGTATGGATGAGGCCCTTGACCATATTGACAGATATGGATCGAACCATACGGAGGCCATTATCACAAATGACTATGAACACGCCATGAGATTCTTGGGAGAGGTTGATTCATCAGTGGTTCTGGTAAACGCGTCAACCAGATTCAATGATGGAAATCAGCTGGGACTAGGGGCAGAAATAGGCATTAACACATCAAAGCTTCATGCCTTCGGTCCTATGGGGCTGGAAGAACTTACCACCACAAAATTTATTGTTTATGGCAACGGACAAGTCAGGACTTAAAAAAGGAGAAAAGATCTTTGAGGTTGGGCATCCTGGGAGGCACATTTGATCCTATCCATTTCGGCCATCTACGTATAGGGGAAGAGATAGGGGAGAATCTGGAGCTGGATAAGGTTTTTCTTATCCCGGGGGCATCTCCACCCCATAAGTTCAGAAAGAACGTTACCCCCTTCCATGATCGACTTACCATGGCCCGGATAGGGGTAAAGGATTCTTCACTTCTTGATGTCCTTGATCTAGAAGGCCGCCGAAAAGGGCCCTCATATTCAATAGAGACCCTCAGGGAGATCCACCAGCTTTTTAAGAATAATGTGGAAATCTTTTTTATTATAGGCATGGACGCCTTTCTGGAGATCAATACCTGGAAAGAATACAAAGATCTCTTTTATAACGCAAATTTTGCGGTTTTGAATAGACCGGGTATTTCCCTGGATAAGCTGGCGCCTTTTATTTTTTCACTGGGGCTTGGTTTTGAAAAGGTAAACGGCAGTAATGTCTTTGCCCTTCCGTCGGGAAATACTATAATCTACAAAGAGGTAACTTTAATGGATATATCCTCCACCAGAATACGGGAGATGCTGGCCGCCGGTAAGTCCATCCGGTTTCTCCTTCCTGAACCTGTAAGGGCTTATATATTCGAACAGGGACTGTACCGCACACATGAACTCTCTCGATAAGGCTCTCCTGGCAACAAAGATTATCATGGAAAGGAAGGCCGTAGATCCTGTATTGATCGAAGTTGCTGAATTAACTTCCATTGCCGATTACTTCCTTATCGCTGGAGGGAATTCCAGCCGACAGGTTCAGGCAATAGGTCGGCACTTGAGCAGGAAGATGCGCGATAAAGGGATTAAGGCCTTCGGGATTGAAGGAGAAAGGGAAGGTCACTGGATATTGATGGATTATGGCGATCTGGTGATACATATATTCTATCAGCCTGTAAGGGAGTTCTATGACCTTGAAGGGCTCTGGAGTGAGGCCCCCAGGACGGCGCTAAATGAAGAAAGAAAAGAGAGATCATAGGCAACATATAAATATCATTATCCTTACGACCATATTTACCTCTGTCTTTCTATGGGTGAACGCGAAACCGGCCAATGTCATGGGCATGTCGATTGAGGAAGAGAAAGAGCTGGGCCGCGAATACCTTGTTGAGTTAAAGCAACAGGTCGAACTGGTGGATGATGCCTTTATCGAGGAGTATATCAATGACCTGGGCAATTATCTTGTCAACTCCCTTGAGACAAAACCCTTCAATTTCAACTTTTATGTCATAGATGATAACCAGATCAACGCCTTCGCCACCCCGGGAGGACATATCTTCATATATACAGGCCTCATAGAATTAATGGAGAATATCGACGAATTGGCCGGTGTGATGTGTCATGAAATCGCTCACGTCTCCTTGAGGCATATTTCCGATCGTATCAAAAAAGCCAAGATGGTGGGGCTGGCGACCATGGCCGGGCTGCTGGCGGGAGCCATGATAGGCGGTGAGGCCGCCGACGCCATTATCATTGGCAGCATGGCGGCTGGACAACAGAAAATGCTCAGTTACAGCCGCGAGGACGAGCGCCAGGCCGATCAAATGGGTTTCAGATACGCCAGCAAGGCCGGTTTCGATCCTTCGGCCATGATAAGCGTCCTAACAAAACTCCAGCAGGATCAATGGGGGATCAATGAAGTCCCCCCTTACCTTCTCACACATCCCCTCGGACCGGAGAGGATGTCCAACATAGAAGCCTTGCTGGGATCCTATCCCCCTGTATCGGAACACAAAGAAGCGACCGAACCTTTGAGGAGGCTTTTCCCCCTGTTCAAGACTATCCTAAGGGGTAAATACCTTTACGCAAATGAAGCGGAGCGGTTATTTAGGACTGAGCTTGACAAAGACCCTGATTCGCCATCAGCCCATCTGGGACTTGCGCTTGTCCTTAAAAGGCGGACAGAATACGACAGGGCGATACATCATTTCCTGCTGGCCGTGGACGGTTTGCCGGATCCATTGCCCGCTCTAAGATACCTGAGCGAGACCTATCAATTAAAAAGACAGGACAGGGAAGCCATTAAGGTCCTTGAAAAGGCGCTGACATTAAATCATGAGACCGATAAGAAATGCCTCTTTTTGCTGGCTAATTCCTATCAGAATCTCGAGCAATATCCCAGGGCTGCCGAGATCTATGAAAGACTGGCCGCTATGCCGCCTGTAAAAGACGAGGTATTTTACAATCTGGGTATGACCTACGGTAAGGAGGGAAAGCTGGGTTTAGCCCACTATAATTTTGGGATATATTATAAGAGGTTAAACCAGATAGAAGAGAGCAGGTTTCATTTCCGAAAGGCCAAGGAATTGGCTGGTGACGACTCCGCGCTTCAGCAGAAAATCAAACAGGCTGTGGAGGAAATAGAAAAAAAGAAGCCCGCTCCTCCTGGAAGAGAAGAACAATCCAGATCATAATCCCCTTACGGCCTGTCTCAGGATGCCTGTTCGAGATAATCCCTGGCCATCTCGTTGCCTAACCCCGCCGCCTTTTCAAAATCCTCCATCGCTTTACCCTTATCACCCATAGCCAGATATATAATAGCCCTGTTATAGTAGAGTTGGGGATCCTGAGGGTCCAGCCTTAAAGCCGCATTATAGTCCTCAAGGGCCTGAGCTATTTCCCCTATATGCAGATATGCATTGCCCCGATTACAATAGGCATCCACCATTTCGGGATTAAGTGCTATGGCCTGAGAAAAATCTTCTATGCCCCTTTCATACTCCTTTTGCCTCATATATAAAAGGCCCCGGTTATAATAGGCGTCAATATATTCCTTATCAATCTCGATAGCGCAGGTGTATTCTTCCTTTGCCTTTTCCATCTCACCCATATAGGCGTACACCCATCCGCGGTCATAAAAAAGGTCTGCGCTTCCTTGTCCTACCTGGATCAGCATATCTAGTTTTTTTAATTCCGACTCCGGATCAAATGGACGCTTCTTGTCTTCCGATGCGGTCGCGGGAGGTGAAATAACAGGTGGTTCCTTCCCTTCAGGTTCAAAAGACAGTAATAAGTCCCAGTAGGTTAGTATAAGGAAAACCAGAAATAGGAGCAACACCCTGAAGTGTCTCCCTTTACAAATTGCCATGGATTATAACCTCAATAAACATAGTTCATCCGCTTAATACGTATGTAAAGAAGTAAACGAGGGTCCAAGGCCCTTCGACGGTGCTCAGGGCCGTGAGCACTGTCGAACAGCGTGTCGAACGGGTTCTAGGGTTCAAGGGGTCAAGGGTTGATTATTTTGTTCTTAAGATCTTCACTCGAACCCTCGAACCCTTGAATCCTATCCTCTATTTCCTCTCTCCTCTTTCCTGTTTTACCCCATGCGCCTTGCGCCATGCGCCCCCTGGCCTGCCGTAGCTTGTTAGCAAAGGCGGCTGCGCTGCGGGCTTGTCGTCTTGAAAAGAACCGCCGTGACCGGATATTAGGGATACCTATATCATTTTTGTCGATATTCAAATATTGCCACATCTCACCATAATATCATCCAGGGCCCTCTTCGGCACATGATGTATCCCTGATCCGTCACGCCAATACCTGATATCCCCGTCCTGATTCATCTCCTCAATCACTACCTTTTCGCCGGGTTTCCCCAGTGCGATCACATGAAGAATCTCGAAACGGTCCGGGATCTTCATGGACTCTGCAAGTCCCTCCCTGTTAACGGAACCGATTATACAGCACCCCAGTCCCATACTGGTCGCCCCTAGAAGGATATTCTGGCTTGCAATGCCGTGATCACAGCCAAAGGATTCCGAAATCTGCCTGTCTCCCAGAACAATAATGTATGCGGAGGGTCTCTCCTCCTCCAGGGGCCCCTCCCATTCCTCCAAATACCCGGCCCACATCAATTGGGGAAAGATAATATCATTCGTATGCCTTTTACAGGAAATGATATACTTTAACGGCTGTAGATTGGCCGCGGAAGCAGAAAGCCTGGCCAGATCAATCAGGCTTCTCAACACCCCCTCGCTCACCGGCTCTTCCTGAAACCTTCGACAACTCCTGGTTCTTTTGACCAGATCCTTTATAATACTACCCTCTCTCTCATTGTCACCTGGCAATCTTAAATCCTCCTTTTCTACAAAGACCCCGATTCACCCTCTTTACTGCCTTTCTCTCTCTATAAGGTACCTTTTTAAACCTATGCCTTGGCTGAACCCGCCCAGTCCGGAGGCAGCGATTACCCTGTGGCATGGAAATATCAGCGGGAGCGGATTCCTTTTCAGGGCCTGACCCACAGCCCTTGCTGCCCCCGGCTTCCCCGCTGCCTGAGCTACTTCTCCATAAGTCCTGGTATCTCCATAAGGTATAAGAGAAGCGACCTTCTCCAGGACCATTCGTTGAAAGCTGGTTAAATCAATATCCATCCTGATAGATTCCGGGCGAGTAAAGTCCCCTTTTAACGCCTTTTTAACTGCTTCCATAAGCGGCCGGTTAATGACTTCTTCTTTCCTCAACTTGTGTTCGGCGAATATGTTCCTAAAATATTCCAGGCAATCAGGTCCTGTGCCAAGAGATAACCCCACACGCACAGCGCCTCTTTTTGACGAAGCCATATAGATGCTAAGCCCCCTACACCCTATTTTACAGCAATAGATGCCGCATACTTCTTTCCTTGCCACGTGTCCCTTTCTTCCAGCCTCCTGTTTATAAACGCGATGTTCTCCATCTTTTCCAGGGTCCATTGGGGCGCTATCAGTTCCTCACGGATGGGATCACCGGTCAGCCTTTGTATAACTATTTGCGGTGGTAAAAGTTCAAGAAAATCAACAAGCCTTTCCACATATTCGTTTCTGGTGAGGCATCTGTGCTCCCCCTTTTTGTGCAGGGCAGCAAGAGGGGTCCCCCTGGTCACGTACAGAGAATGTATCTTTACTCCCCCTATGGGAAGCCGGGAGATAAAACGGGCCGTATCCATAACCATCTCCCGGTCTTCTCCGGGGAGACCTATAATAACATGGGCGCATACATTCAGTCCGTGATCACTTGCCATAATCACACTTTTTTCAAAGCATGCGACATTATGGCCCCTGTTTATCCTGGAAAGGGTAACATCATGGGCTGATTGCAATCCGAATTCTATCCATACAAGATAATCCTGTGTAAATGAACCGATTAGCCCCAAGATATCTTCGTCAACACAATCCGGTCTTGTGCCGATGGAAAGCCCTACCACCCCTCGGTGATTTATTGCGCGGGTATAAAGATCCCTGAGTAAAGGCAAAGGCCCATAGGTATTGGTGAATGATTGGAAATATGCGATAAACTTTCTGGCCTTGTATCTTTTCTCAGCAAATCTCTGGCCTTCCGTGATCTGATCATCTATCGAGAGGTGCCTATTGATCATAGCCCCATTGCCTGAACCTCTGGAATCACAGAATATGCAGCCTGTCCTGGATATGGTTCCATCCCTGTTCGGACACCCAAGTCCTGCATCCAGAGAGATCTTTTGAACCCGCTCCCCGAAAATTTCTCTAAGATAGGTATTATAATCACGATACCTTTTCATGATATGGAAACCCAATATTCCATCATTCCAAGCCTCTCTTCTTTTCTCTGAAAACCAATCTTATGGGAGTATGATTCAGCCCAAAACTCTCCCTAAACTGGTTTATCATAAAACGTCTATAAGAGAAGTGGACCATTTTCGGTCTATTCACAAAGACCACAAACGTGGGGGGCCTTGTTCCGGTCTGAGTAGCATACAAAAACTTAAGGATTGTTCTTCCTCTCCTGGGGGGAGGTGTTTTTATAACCATTTTTTCCATGGCTTTATTGACCTCTGCTGTACCCACCCTCTTGGAGAATTCTCCGAAAACCAGGTCTATTTTACCAAAAAGCCTCTTCACATTCTCTCCGCTCAGTGCTGAAACGTTTATCCTGGGCGCAAAGGAGGTAAAAGGTAACTGCCTGTCAATAGCTAAATCCAATGCCATTTTGCTAGCACGATCCTTTTTAATAAGGTCCCACTTGTTAACAGCCAGGACAAGGCCACGCCCTTTATCAATAGCATAACCGCAGATACGCGCGTCCTGTTCCGCAATTCCGGCAAAGGCATCAAGTAAAACGATCGCGACGTGGCAACGTTCGAGGCTTTTAAGAGACTTGATCATAGAGAATTTTTGAATCTTCTCCTTGACCCTGCCCTTCCTCCTTATTCCTGCCGTGTCTATTAACAGATACTCCTTTCTTTTCCATTTATAGAGGACATCAACTGTATCACGTGTGGTACCGGGGAGTTCATTTACCAGGACTCGATCAAATCCCAGGATACGATTAATCAGAGATGACTTACCGGCATTCGGCCTTCCCAGGACCGCCACCCTTATCTCGCCCTTATCTTCCTGCTGGGGCTCACGTTCGGGCATCTCCGCTATAATGTCATCCATAAGCACCTTTAATCCGTATCCATGGGCGGATGAAATAGGATATATCTTATCAACACCCAACCGGTAAAAATCATGGATCAGGTGGTCTTGTTCAGGGCCGTCGACCTTATTTATCACCATAAAAACCTTTTTCCCCGAGCGTCGCAACATATCGGCGATCTTCTCATCTCCCGGCATTAGGCCGCTCCGGCCATCCATCATAAATATTACTCGATCCGCCTCCTCAACAGCCCTTATCACCTGCTCCTTAACCTGATAAACTAATCCCTCCCTGTCCGAATCATCAAAACCGCCTGTGTCAATAATTGTGAAAGGGGTATCATCCCAACGTGCGGATGCGTAAATACGGTCCCTCGTAACTCCTGAAAGGTCATCTACAAGGGAATTCCTTGACCTTGTCAGACGGTTAAAAAGAGTCGATTTACCCACATTGGGTCTTCCCACTATAGCGACTATGGAACTCATGACATCCTTACCTGTTAGCACGCTCTTCCTGATATCAAATACAAAAGGGTCACTTTGAATAACCTCCCCAAATCCATCATCTAGTTTATTTAACAATTTACGACAGACAACAATCGACGCGCAGTCCATAGTGTTACAGCTTTTTCAATGCTGGTCAAGGCTAGGTCATACCAAAATGACATAGGCAAGCTCGCAAGTTACTTCTTATTGACCCACTATCGGCATTCAAATAAATCTGCCAATAGATTATATATAATTGTAAGTCAATTTAAATGGGTGTATGCTGTTTGACAAAAAATAGGGAAGATAATTGAGGTAAACACCAAAAACAATGTAATCAAACTTAAGGTTTATAACAATCATTTTTTAATCTTTCCGATGATCATGTCAAATAGACATGATCTCTGGAACTGTAGAATCACTTGTTCGGCGGGAGGAATCCAAAAAATCGCAGATTATTTAAAAGGCTACCAGAGAGAACGAATTGGGTATTGTGTAACAAGTGGGTCAGGGGAAAGAATTGTTAGAGAATGTTCGATAGCCTGACATACAAGCATACGATCAAAAGGATCTTTGTGGGGAGTAGGCAGCTTAAGTAGGTGAAAAGTATCTTGTTCCGATAAATCTAACCGGGTGACCATGTGCCTTTTTCGTTCTTTGGGAATAAATTTATCAGGTGAAAGCGGAAGAGATAACTTGCCCAAACGATATTTAACATTGATTTCCCAAGCAGAGACACAACTTAGATAGACTTCATTTTTTGGGTCGGTAAAAACGTCAATTGCGTTAGGTGACAACTCCTCACTACCCACAGTCAACCAGAGAAAAGTGCATGTGTCGAGTAAGAGTTTCATGAGTCTTCGCCATTAAAAGCAGCAACAATATCGTCCGGGAGAGGTTCAAAAAAAGCGTCGCTAATTTTAAAGTTTGGATATTCTTTTCCAGCTAGACCAATTGGACGTTTTTTATTTGGGAGTGTCGCAATAGGTTTTATTTCAGCAATAGGCACATTCCGTTTACACACTATCACTGTTTCTCCATTGCTTACTTTTGTAAGGAAGCTCGAGAAATGGGTTTTTATTTTATTTATGTTTAAACTTATCATGATCTTATTGTGGGTTATCATGTTGGTCATGTCAACCATATAATATTAACCTAAATGAATAAATTTTCAATCATTAATAACAGATGTAATATCAATTAATTATATCCACCAACGCCGTTAAAGTAATGTCACAGGCAAAGTCCCTGATCGGGATAGGGACGCCCATCGCTGAGCGCCCCTCCCACACCACCGGACATACGGGTCACGTATCCGGCGGTTCGGCTGGTCAAGGCAAAGTCGGTTGTGAGTAATCCCGCCGACCTGCCGGGAAATGGAAATGTGGAAATGGGGTCGGGCCACGACAACTAATTGATATGAATCGAATAATTACCATTTTTGCCCTATTTAATAGGCCTATATTGAGTTTTTTGAAGGCAAAAACGGCGTTATTAGAGAGCTTCTATGGCTAGAGCAAAGCGACATTATGGAAAAGGGGACGGGGCTAAATAAAAAGCCGGAAATAGGCTAAAGCGGAGGACCGGGATTTATTGTGCTATTGGCCGCAAGAGATCTCTCCTATAGTATGCTGGAGAGAGCATGGCGTCTTGGAATGAGCAACCCAGGGGTAGTGTTCGCAGCAAGAAGCGGGGAGCACATAGCGAACGAAAGGGCTATCAAATTTACACAATGAATTAATTATTTTCTTAGCCTCGTCCCCCTTTCTGTGCATCTAGTGAACTCAGCGTTATCCGTCCCTTGGGCCTTTCTCAGCCCTGTGTATAGGTATATGCAATGATACGGTTGTCGTATCCTTGCCTGCCCTAATATCTATATTTCCCCCGAGCAAGCGGACAAGTCTCTGGGTAATATAGAAGCCCCTTCCCTCTACTTCACCTTCAAGGAGTCTCCTGCGCTCTTCATCGAGGATATGCCCTGTATTGGTGATCTCAACGCATGCTGACTCATCCTCCTGAAAGGACCGCACGGAAAGCGTGCCTCCACTAAAAGGTATGGCGTTTGTAGCATTGTTGAGGATATTATCCATTATCCGTTCAATATAGAGTGGGTAGCATTTAATATAGAGGGGATCCTCAAAAGGGCCTTCCTCCAGAATAACATCCTGTTTGAGCTGTTCTTTAATGGCCTCCTTGTTTATTTCAAACCTCCTCCGTAAAACCTCCGTCAGGTTCACCGTCTGTTCCTTCCCAACATGAGATAGGCTGAGGGCCATTTCCTGCATGCGGCTGGTCTCCTCCACAAGGATATTCAAATACTTTTTTATCCTTGAATCAGGTGTTAACATACCTTCCTTTTCAAGGATCTGCTGAATCCTTCGTGCGAAACCGGCTGTGGCTATTGCCGGGTTTTTGAGGTCGTGCAGAATATCATCAAGTCTTTCCATTCTCTGTGCCTTGATAAGTTCTCGACCAAGAAACAGCAATATCTCTATCTCTTCCGGCTCGTAACCTTTCCTCTGGTCCACAGCGTCAAATGTCATAAAGTGGCTGATCTCTTCCCCTATGTTCAATGGTACATATAGCATGGAATTAATATTGCGTTTAGCCGCAAACCGCTTGATCTTTTCGGATATTATCCTGCTCTCTCCAGGGTTTATAACAAGCACATAGGACGATGTAACAAGTTCGTGAGGGGTATTATCAGTATACTTCCGGAGACCCAGAACCAGTTCAAAGGCAGGCTCACTATTTATTGGAAATACCTTACCAATGCCGTGGTGGGAGGCGGAGTCAGGATATCCTGCTTCCAGAATTACATTTTGAAAATCTTCCGTAACAGAGAATAGGGCGCAGCTCTGGAGGCTGACAATATCGGCCAGCTCTGGAATCAGTCGGTTGAAGATATCTTTCATCTTGACCCCCTCCCATGCGCCCGGTTCATGAAATATCTGACGGAGGATCACTTCCTTCTTCTCATTAACCCTGTGCAAGGAGAGAATCTTCTTGCGAGCGATAACAAAGGTAAACCTGCGTGACATAAGCTCGGCTATCTGAACTTCCATAGGAGTGAAGTTGCGTTTATCTTCGGGAAAGTAGAGCTGGATAACACCCCCCGTATTTCTTTCATGGGGGAAGAAGCAGGGAATTTCAAAAGGAATGGCCATCATGGAATTGACGCCCTTTCTAGCAATTACCGACTTGTCATAATATCGGCTTTCTTCAATTATACTGGGAACAAGAAAGACATTGCCGGATCTAACAACCTCCCCTGCTATGCTTTTCTCCGAAGAGATATAGGTTTCTCTGTCATCTTCACCTGAAGGATATGACACGAAGGAAAGCATCTGTTCCGTATCCGGGTCATATATCCTGACAGAGGCATAGCGGGCACCAATCGCCTTTACCATATACATGCCTACCAGTTCCAGGATGCCCTGTTCCGAAAGATCAGGGTCGATATGGATAATATCATCTATCTTACGGGAATACTGGCTCATCAATTCGGGAAGAAAAATGGTATGGGCCCATTCCGCCAGCTTTGACCAAAAGTCATCGTTCCCCGACATTGATTTTGCCCAACTCTCTTTTCTGACAGACTCGAAAAGCTCTTTTGATCTCTCCAACATGTTCAATCCCAGTCAAATATGAGCGGTTGACTCCAGATCCTTTATCCCCTGATATATTATATCAAAAAGCTCACGCATATCTTCCTTCTCAATGCATGAAAAAGCTATGCGGATATCCTTCGTACCTATCGAGATGACACCGACACCGTATCTCTCGAGGAGATGGACTCTTAACGGTTCCGCTTCCACGCTTTTTAATCCAAGACACATGAAATAACCCGAGTTGAAGGGGTAGGCCTCCCATGCCCTATCGTACCTGGAATCTGCCAGCACCTCTTTTACTTCTATTGCGCGTTCCTTCATAATCCTGAACTTGTCCTGCTTCTCTGATAGGAAATTATCCGACTTAAGGGCCTTCAGGATTATTGTCTGGCTCAGGTGGGAGGCGTTGGAGATAGAGCCTCTGACATCGCCAGCGGTCTTTCTCTCCAGGGCATCGTAAAATGGGCCGGGATCCCCCTTGATATGGGCCCCATAGGTAATAAACCCGACCCTGAGACCCCACACATAGGTCTCTTTGGTGGCGCCGTCCAGTTTAACAGCCAAAAGTCTGGGATTTCTGTTGATCAAACTGGAAAAAATGGATTCTTTCATTAGGTCATCTTCGTAGAACAGTCCGAAATAGGCATCATCCATAACGGCAATGACGTTGGTACCATTTTCAGCTACGCCACTGAGAATATCCGCTATACCCGCTCCTTCCGAGGGGCTAACAGTGTACCCGGTTGGATTATTGGGAAAATTCAAAATAACAATAATCTTATCTCTCGTTTTTGCCTCTGCAACCAGGCATTGCTCAAATCCTTTAAGGTCAAATCTCCCCTTACCGTCTAACAGGGGGTGCTGGACTATCTCGGCGGAGCTTCGCACTTCAAATATCATCCGGTAGTTTCCCCACATCTGCTCGGGCAGGATAACATGGTCGCCTGGATCAACCCAAATATCGGAAATCACAGAAAGACCATGGGTGATAGCGTTTGTAACAACAGGCAGGCTTATATCCATACCCCTGAGGGAAGGATTTTTTTCAATCATGTATTCTTTCCATGCCTTCCTGAGAGGCATAATCCCATAAGATGGGGCATAGGTTAGCGATTCCTCAGGTTCAAGGCCGGCCAGTATATCCATAACAGAAGGCAAATACATGGTCCTGTCTTTTTCCCTGGCCATACCGATGGTAGCATCAAATTTATGCGCCTTTTCCTTGGCCTCGGCGCTCTGGGAGAGAATCCCTTTCGGGAAAAAGAGTCTTTTGCCTACCTCAGAGAGCATATCATGGATGTGAGGGTTGGCCTTGATGATTATCTCGTTTAATTCCTCTGCAAGTGGATTCATTCTTTTATCTCTTTCAACATTGTATGTGGAATATAGTTTTTCCCCCTAATTATTTCACTCGACCCCTTGAGCCCTGGAACCCGTTCGACACGCTCACGGCCCTGAGCACCGTCGAAGGGCCTTGAATCCTTCTCATCCATCAAATAAATTTGGATCTGGTCCTAAAATCTGGTTCATCCGGTAACGGCGGTTCTTTTCAAGACGACATGTATTAGGACTCAAGGATTCGTGGACCCTTATTCATAAGTCTTCCGCCCGCCTGGGTGGCACCTTAACTAGTTAGCATGCTGTTAATATTTTCGCCCCTTAAAAGAGAGCCCCATGGGCCATTAAGGTACTTATAATAAGATCTAATCTTTTACCTCTTTACGTACTCATTAACCGGATGAAACTAAAAAATTAACAGGTCAATATAGATGGATATTATACAATAAAATTAACGATCAGTCCCAAGATATGTCAAGAAAATTGTGAAATTATTCGCTTTTTCAATTTAGCTTGACTTGAAAAGTCACATCTATATATATTCAATGTCTTTCAGGTTCCTCCCTATAAACAGGAGCGGCGCCCTGAACTTCAAACTAATATTATAAGGAGATAAGATTATGAAAGATGTGGTAATAGTATCAGGAGCAAGAACCCCTGTAGGCACCTTCGGGGCATCTCTAAAGACAACCCCTGTTGTTCAACTTGGAACCCTTGTATTGAAAGAGACGCTTAAAAGGGTAAATCTTAAGCCGGTGGTCACTGAAGACATTACCCGATTTGAACCTGATGCATTGAAAGGTAGGGGAATGATCGAACTGGAAAAAGAAGGCTATGATTATGATGATTCTCTCCAGCCGGTGGAGGTTAATGAAGTGATTATGGGAAATGTGGTGGGCGCTGGCCAGGGTCAAAATGTGGCAAGACAGGCCACGATCAGGGCCGGTATCCCCAAGGAGGTCCCCGCAATCACTGTAAACAAGATCTGCGCCTCGGGTATGAAGGCCCTTGCCCTTGGCGCGATGACCATCCGTGCCGGAGAAGCGGATATTGTGCTGGCAGGCGGAATGGAGAATATGAGCCTCATCCCTTACGGGATTCCTCTTGCTCGATGGGGGGCCCGTATGAATAACACCGAACTGGTGGACCTTATGATCATGGACGGTCTTTTTGAGATATTCTACGGCTATCACATGGGCATTACAGCAGAGAATATTGCCGAGCGGTACAAGATTTCCAGAAAAGAGCAGGATGAGATCGGTGCATTGAGCCATAAGCGCGCGAGACAAGCTATCGCAGACGGCGTTTTCAAGGAGGAGATAGTGCCGGTATTAGTTCCCCAGAGAAAGGGAGAGCCCCTATTATTTGATACTGATGAAAGGCCTATGGAAACAAGTGTGGAGAAGATGGCCAAACTCCCACCGGCCTTCAAAAAGGACGGAACAGTAACGGCAGGGAATGCCTCCGGTATTAATGATGCGGCTGCGGCCCTCCTCCTTATGAGTGCCGACAAGGCCAAGGAAATGGGTCTTAAACCCCTCATGAAGATCAGGTCCTATGCCTCCGCGGCTATAGACCCGGCCTATATGGGGCTTGGTCCTATCCCGGCGGTGAGGAAGATCCTGCATAAGGAAAATCTATCTATTGATGATTTCGATGTCGTCGAATTGAATGAGGCCTTTGCCTCCCAGGCTATTGCATGCATTAGGGAACTGAAGTTAGACTTGGAAAAGACAAACCTCCATGGGAGCGGGATATCTTTAGGACACCCCATAGGATGTACAGGCGCACGCATTGTAGTAACCCTCATGGGTGAGATGCTTAGGAAGGACCATGAGCTGGGACTCGCCTGCCTTTGCATTGGCGGGGGCCAGGGTATGGCAATGGTGCTGGAGAGGGTATAAACCGATTCATATCAATATCCAGGGAGCAGACTATTATGGACTATGATAACATCCTATTCGAGGTACAGGGAAATATCGCTATCCTGAAGTTCAACAGACCCAAGGCATTGAATACAGTTAATCCGGATGTCTTTCATGAGATGAATGACGCCATTGACAGGATAGACAAAGACCCTTCCATCAAAGTCATGATCCTGACGGGAGAGGGTGACAAGGCCTTTGTGGCGGGAGCTGATATCGACTATATGGCGACTCTATCGCCCCTGCAGGCGAAGGAATTTTCCAGGAACGGGCAGGAACTACTCTTTCGTTTGGGGAACTTGCCCATACCTGTAATTGCCTGTGTCAACGGGTTTGCACTGGGAGGCGGTACTGAGATTGCCATGGCGTGCGATTTTATCTATGCCTCGGAGAACGCCAAATTCGGGCAACTTGAGATAAACCTTGGTCTTATACCCGGCTTTGGAGGGACCCAGAGGCTTTCCCGCCTGGTGGGAAAGGCATGGGCCAAGGAGATCTGCCTGACTGGCATGATGATCAGCGCCTCTGAGGCATTAGAAATGGGCCTTGTCAATAAGGTCTTTCCTCAGGATAGACTATGGGAGGAGACCATAAAAACGGCCCGTTTAATGGCAAAAAAGGGGAAGGTCATGCTCAAGACTATCAAACACCTCATTGAAAGGGGTTATGATGTGGATCTTAGAAGCGGCTGCTATATGGAATCCGAAGCCTTTGGTCTGATCGCCTCAAGCCCTGACAGGGATGAAGGGGTGAGGGCATTTCTGGAGAAGAGAGAGCCCGAGTTTAAAGGTTAGCAGCTATGTGATACTTGGCTTCGGTCTATTGATAAACAGGATGGTGCTCTCCCAGATTCCACAAAAGTACATCAAAGCCTTGAATTATGGTTCATCCGGTTAATGAGCACGGAAAGGACTTTATATAAATACTTGGTTTGGCCCATGGGGTTCTCTTTGCGAC
>CAYQNR010000057.1:0-19296 GCA_964418945.1 uncultured Desulfobacteraceae bacterium | reverse complement strand
GTCATAGCACATAAACGAGTTCGCCGCTTAAAAGAGAACCCCATGGCCCATATAGCGAAAAACAGTTACATATCATTAACTAGCGTACTCATTAACCGGATGAAACATCTTTGGTTGGTATCTTACAATATAAATCTACTGTATTTATATTCAGCAGGGAGCTCTTTTCAGATTTAAAGACAAATAGGCAAGCAATCAGCATAAGGCGTCCCGGTACAAAGCCGGTAATCCTTCCCGCAACCTTTTATCATGAGGTCACGCCATGGAAAACTCGAGCATCCTGGAAAAAGCCGTCGAAGCCATAGTAATTCTAAATGCTGCCCTTACCAATATACGCTTATATCCTCCTTCCAGCGCCATGATCGTCAACTCCGTGGATTCCGCCCAGTCTATCCTCCAGTCTATTCTTGAAAAGGAGGATTCGATTGTATTCGCTGAATCAGATAAAAACCTTATTATCTCCGGTCAAGCCCTAGATGAAAAGGAACAGAAAAAACCTCAGGTTGCCGCCTTTATCCAGTTGATGCTTAATCTTGGGATCAAGAGCATAGCATTTGAAAAAGGCCTGGACAAATCTGACATTATAGGCTTGCTCGAGGTCGCAAGCAAAAAGCCGGATGATCTTCGAAAACAAGGCGGTATACAGAAGGTCATGTCAGCTAAACAGATAAAGCATATAATGCTGGACCAAAAACTCTATGTAGCTATGGATAAAGACCCGCGAATAGTGCCTGCCGAAGATACTAAGGATGCGGATAAGACCGCCCAGGCAGGAGAAATCCCTTCAGAAGGTGAACGCCGTTCCGGGGAAGACCGGCGCAAGAATGACGGTCTTGAATACCTTGCAAAGGGTGGCGTGGAGAGACGGAATGAAGAACAAAGGGAAAAACAGCTTTTACGTATTCAAAACGGCATAAACAGCATATTAAAGGGAGAGGAAAAGTACTTTACCGACAGGCAGGTAATGCATTCCCTTGCGCCGACCTTCCTGGATCTGCTCTCCCACGGAAAAGATAAGGTTACGGATGCCATTATCGATAGATTAGGTAAAGGACTCCTTAACAAAGAGGGGGACGTCCGCGCCGAGGTGGCTTCTGTCCTGGCACGGATCGGCATAAAGCTTATTTCAGATAAACGCATGGATATGATGATCAAGGTATCACATAAGTTGATCGAGTGGATTAAATTTGAGACCTTAGTGCCTCCTGCTTACAAGCATATCTGTGATCAATTAAAGGTTATATCGCAATACCTAATCTTAAATCAGCGGTTTGAGCAGGCAAAAGACCTCCTGACCCCGTTCCATCTGGTCTATTCCGGAGAGATAAAAAAGGATGAGAGTATCCAGGGCCTGTCAGGGAATGTGCTCAAGGCCGTCTCGTCCGACAAAGTCCTTGAAGCCCTTATTCCCAGGGCCGGGACGGGTGAGCAAGGGCCCGGCGATCAGGCCGTTGACATCCTGGATATACTGGCTTCAGCCTCCCCAGCCGCAAGCGACGCTCTGCAGCAGATAAAAACTGCGGCTATTAAAAAACAGGAAACCACCCCCACGAAGACGGAAGCGTCCGATGATGTCCTTTCCGGGCAAATGGCCCTGGTGGATCAACATGTGGAGAAGGGGGATACTGAATCAGCAGTCAAATTGCTTTTTGATATGATTGTAAAATATGCGGGGGGAAAAGACTTTGAAACGGCGGAATCTTTAAGGGACAAGCTTATGGAAGTCAATCCCATGGCCTTGACCGAGATTGTTAAATCAGGAGAAATCATTGATGAAGGAAAGAGCGGATCAATAGACCAGGAGCATCTGGACACCTGGGCAGAGCTGTATAAGACCCTTACCCAGGAAGAGACTTCCACGCTTTTCTATGCCATGAAGTCGGCAGAGTTTGAGCCGAAGCAGCTTGTATTTCGGCAAGGTGAACGAAACTCTAATCTCTATTTTATTAATAAAGGTCAATTAAGAATGTTCTTCATGGAGGAAGAAAAAGAGAAGGTCATAAAAGAGCTGGATGAGGGAGATGTCATGGGAGAAGACGCCTTTTTCAACCTGACCGTCTGCACCGCATCAGTCATAGCACTTTCTAAAGCTGAGGTGAATTTTCTGGAGAAGGATGTCCTGGCAAAATGGGAAGAGAGGGACTTGGGCATCGAATCAAAGCTTCGTGATTACTGCCTGAAATTAAAGAAGATAAGTGGCCTCCTGAAGAAAAGACGCCTGGATCGAAGATTGCAGAAACGTATCGAGATATCAAATAAGGTCTCCATCCAGTCTCTGGACGCTTCCGGCGCTCCTAGGGGCAAGTCCCTCACCGGAACCCTCGCGGATATATGCGGGGGAGGCGTATCCTTTTATCTGAAGACTCCAAAAGAAAATGTTGTTAATATGTTTGAGGAACCAAGGATAAATCTGAGATTCATCATTAACACAGGCGGATCACAACAGGATCTCGAACAAACCGGGACCGTGGTGGCTGCTATCCATCATTTTTACGATTATTCCATCCATGTTAAATTCGACAAAATGCTGGATGAGAAGACTATTGAAGACATCAAGGCATCAGGGGGCGCCAAAGATAAGGAGCTTGAAATGCTCACCGACTCCTGATCCCCCGCAGCCGGCAAGACCCGAGGTCAGATCTTCATTCTTGACAAAATATTGGAGAGAAAAAAATTTATAAATCCTTCTCTCTTTCCAGTGGTAAGGTCTATTAAAAAAACAGATAGAAATCTGTCAAGAATGAAGATCTGACCCCACGGGTTTTAGAAATATGGCTCGCTCCGCCCGACAAATACTTCTATATGAGAGATATACCCTACATGAGGGGCAAACATTCCAACCAGCACGCCTAGGTCACCAACAAATATGGAAAATTGGATTTAAAGGGCTTGAGCTTGTTCTCGATTTGCGTTAAATATAGTCTATATTTTCTTAAAACTTAATCTAATGCGTGGCGCGACATCTTAAGTCATTGTAATATACAGCTATGTGCCCCTAATTTTTTAAGAGGCGAGGTGTTGATTGACGGCATATTTTATCAGACGTCTGCTACTGGTCATACCGACCTTTATCGGAATCACCGTTATGGTCTTTACCATCACCAGATTTGTGCCAGGCGGCCCCATAGAACGTATGATCGCCCAATACCAGATGCAGAGCATGGGTATGGGAGGCACGCCTTCGTCCTCTCCGGCTCAAACCCAGCCCCTTTCAGATGAACAAATAAAGGAACTGGAAGAATATTACGGTTTTGATAAACCCGTGCTTGTCAGCTACTCCCTCTGGCTGAAAAAGGTGCTCCAACTCGACCTCGGAAGTTCAACACGCTACTATGAACCTGTGTGGGATATCATTAAAGACAAATTGCCGATCTCCCTCTTCTACGGCATCATGGCAATGATTCTTACCTACTCGGTGTGCATCCCCTTGGGGGTAATAAAGGCCATAAGACATAAAACCTTGATGGATAACATAACATCCATTATTGTTTTTATCGGATACGCCATACCCAATTATGTCATTGCCATTATCCTGCTTATCCTGTTTTCCTCCTGGCTTGATATCTTTCCCCTCGGCGGATTTACCAGCGATAATTTCAGTGACCTGAGTTTTATAAAAAAGATATGGGATATAGCATATCATGCCGTACTACCTCTTCTCTCTTACATGGCAGGGAGCTTTGCTATTATGACATTCATGATGAAGAACACCCTCATGGATCATCTGGCATCCGACTTCATACGAACGGCTATCGCCAAAGGGCTTCCTTTTAGACGGGCCATATTCAAACACGCTATGAGAAACAGCCTTATACCGCTTGCCACACATTTCGGCAATAACATCTCCTTGATTTTAATGGGTTCATATCTTGTTGAAAAGATATTCAATATCGACGGCATGGGGCTTCTCAGTCTGGAATCCATAATGGAGAGAGACTATCCTGTTGTTCTAGGAACCCTGGTAATATCTTCACTGCTCTTTCTTATCGGAAATATTTTGTCTGATATCTGTGTCGCGATAGTTGATCCAAGGGTAAAGTTCGAATAAAGGTGAACAACATGATAAGATTCAACCCCCTGACCATAAAAAAGATCAATCGCTTCCGGACGATCAAAAGAGGATACTTTTCATTTATAATACTCCTTGCGCTAATA
The DNA here is from genome assembly GCA_964418945.1 of uncultured Desulfobacteraceae bacterium. Taxonomy (GTDB): domain Bacteria; phylum Desulfobacterota; class DSM-4660; order Desulfatiglandales; family HGW-15; genus CAYUYB01. Next base: position 15,141 of record CAYQNR010000057.1, on the reverse strand, counting down.
GTGATATCCGTATTTGCCGAACTCCTCGTAAACAATAGGGCGATAATTGTGAAATATGATGGCACCTACTACTTTCCCACATATGGTGATATTATACCCGGATCGACCTTCGGCCTGGATTACGAATATGAGACAAACTACAGAGATGTTGCAAAGATTCTAAACTCGGCCGAGGATAAAGAAAATTTCGTGCTGCTCCCCATAGTCCCTTACAACGCCTATGAAAATGATCTGAAGGATAATGCCTTCCCCCCCTTTCCCCCTTCCGTGAAGGACAAACACTACCTGGGGACAGATAAAACAGGTCGGGATATCGTTTCCAGGCTTCTATACGGTTTCAGGATCACGATTTTTTTCTCTCTTTTTCTGCTTATTGCCAACTATTTGATAGGCGTGGCAATAGGCTGCCTGATGGGGTATCTGGGAGGAGGCTTTGATCTCTTTTTTCAGAGAATAATAGAGATATGGACGAATATCCCCTATCTCTATGCGATCATCATTATTTCTTCCATCGTGATACCGAACTTTTTTTCGCTCCTGGGCATAATGATCTTTTTCGGGTGGATAGGGATAACATGGTATATGCGAACGGCCACATACAAGGAAAAGTCAAGGGAATATGTCTTGGCTGCCAAGGCACTGGGCGCCTCAAACAGCAGAATTATCTTCAAGCATATTATTCCAAATACAATATCTCTTATTGTGACCTTCATCCCTTTTTCCATTGCCGGGGCCATAACCGCTTTAACGGCCCTGGATTACCTAGGCTTCGGCCTCCCGCCTCCGACTCCCAGTTGGGGGCAGCTGTTAAGTGAGGCTTCAGAATACACCATTAATGCGCCGTGGATAGGTGCTTCCGTCATTACGGCTCTTGTTGTAGTTCTTACCATGGTGACTTTCATAGGCGAATCCATACGGGAGGCCTTTGATCCAAAGATGCATACGACATATGAGTAACTGGGATATAATAGCGGTGGGATTAATAACCTCCACCGCGGTATCAAGAATTATAAGATATTACTTGAAATTATTTATCGGTATTGGAAACATAAGGATTCAAACAGTATGAAACGAGAGGACAAATAACATGAGTCTGAGATTCGTGTATTCTTTTTGTATGCTTTTGCTTTGCGCAACTTTTTTTTGCAGTTGTGGCAAGAATGAAGAAGATGTATCCCTGCCTGAAGAGACGCTGGAACCGCTTAAACTCGATTACAGCTACCACGAACTGCCGGATGGTATTGAATGGATCACAAACGACAGTGATCCTGTCACGGGCTCTCCCAACGCCAAAAAGGGCGGGGCTCTCAATCTTGCCCTCCAGAGCTTCCCCCTTACATTCAGGACCGTGGGACCCGATGCCAATACCGGCGCCAGATCACTTTTTAGTGACAACATGATGCTCCTGGTAGGCCTGCACCCAAATACCCAAAGACTGATACCGGTCCTGGCCAGTCACTGGGCCTATGACCAAGACGGCAAAAGCATGTATTTCAGACTGCATGAAAACGCAAGATGGTCCGACGGAGTGCCTGTAACAGCGGATGATTTCATATTCGCGCTGGAATTAATGCGTTCAGAGCATATTAAAGACCCCTGGCATAATGATAATTTTACAAAACATTTTGACAAAATTATCAAATACGATGACCTCACCTTTTCCATATCTTCCCCTGAGCCCTATCCTGACCTGTGGTTTCATCTGGAGATGCAGCCCAGGCCCAAGCATTTTTACAAGGGGATACCCAAGGATTTCGTTAATAAATACAACTGGGTTATCGAACCCAATACAGGGCCCTATATTCTAAGCGAGTTCAAAAAAGGGAAATATCTCATTTTCACAAGGAAGAAGGACTGGTGGGCCAAAGATTTGCGATATTACCAGTACAGATATAATGTGGATGAGATAAAATATACGGTTATAAGAGACACAAATGTGATGTTCGAACACTTCAAGAAAGGGAATATTGACGTGTTCGGGGCTACCAGACCCGATATATGGCATGTGAAAGCTACGGGTGAGATATTCGACAAGGGATATATTCACAAGATATGGTTCTATAATGATGTAAGACAACCTACTACAGGCCTGTATCTGAACCTGGACAAAGAGATCTTTAAGGACATAAATCTTCGCTACGCCCTTGCCCACGCTATCAATTTTGAGAAGCTCAACAATCAGGTCCTTAGGGGTGATTATGAACGGCTCCATAATATCGACACGGGATACGGGGAGTGGACAAATAAGGATATCAGGGCAAGAAAATTTGATATAGATAAGGTTGAAGAATATATGAAAAAATCCGGGTGGCAAAGAGGGGCTGACGGCATATGGGAAAAAACCGGGCGAAGATATTCAGTATCACTAACGTATGGCGTCTCCGAATATACTCCCAGACTGGTAGTTTTAAAGGAAGAGGCAAAGAAAGCGGGCGTTGAACTGCGCCTGGAGTTGCTTGACCCCAGTGCGGCCTATAAAAAAGAGATGGAGAAAAAGCATGAGGTAGTCTTTACAGCCTTTTCCAGCCCGAATCTGAGGCCGACCCCATGGCAGTCCTTTCACTCCGACAATGCGCACAAACCACAAACAAATAATATCACCAATACTGATGACCCTGAACTGGACCGGCTTATAGACGCCTACAGAGATTCACATAGCACGGAGGAACAGATAAAACTGATCCATAAGATTCAGCAAAAGATCCGCGGCATCTGTTGCTGGATTCCCTTGTACCAGGTTCCGTATATAAGGAGTCTTTACTGGCGGTGGGTAAAGCTTCCTGAAATTCCCGGAACTAGGACCTCAACATCGCTCTTTGAGCCCTATGAACCCTGGGAGAGTAAATACGGGGGTTACTTCTGGATAGACGAAAAGATAAAAGAAGAGACACTGGAGGCCATGAAAAGCGGAAAAAGCTTTGAACCTGTAACTATAATAGATGATACATATAGAATCAATTAGAGCCCGGAGCGATTTTTTGGCAGGAAATAACAAAATTATTTTAGACATAAAGAATCTGGTGACAGCCTTTCAGTCCGAATCGGGCCTGCAACGGGCGGTTGATGGGGTCAGTTTCTCCCTCAGACGAAATTCAACTCTGGGCATAGTAGGCGAATCAGGGTGCGGTAAAAGCGTGACAGCCCTTTCCATAATGAGGCTGCTTCCAAAACCTGCCGGGCAATATCTTGAAGGCGAAATCCTTTATGAAGATACCGATATTCTCAAGATCCCTCCCGACAGGCTTCATAAAATTCGCGGGAACCGGATCTCAATGATCTTTCAAGAACCGATGACGGCCTTGAATCCTGTGCAGACCATAGGGAGGCAGCTGGCCGAGGTCTTTGAATTGCACTACCCTGAAATGGACAAGATCGAGATCCTTAAGGCATGTGTGGACATGCTGAACAAGGTCGGTATCCCTTCACCCGAAACCAGGCTGGGAGATTATCCCCACATGATCTCCGGCGGCATGCGCCAGAGGGTGATGATCGCGATGGCCCTTATATGCAAACCAGATATCCTGATCGCTGATGAGCCGACAACCGCCCTTGATGTAACTATTCAGGCACAAATCCTTTCCCTGATAGAGGAGTTGCAGAAGGAAACCGGAATGTCCATAATATTCATCACCCATGCACTTGGAGTAATCGCCGAGATCTGCGATGATGTCGTTGTGATGTATGCGGGGAGGGTGGCGGAAAAGGCTTCCGTAGTTGAGCTTTTTAAAAAGCCCAAACACCCATACACCAAGGGCTTGCTTGCATCGATTCCTAGGTTGGAAACCGAGAGGAAAAGTCGACTCAGCGTCATAAAGGGAATGGTACCTGCCCTTGATGAAATGCCCCAAGGATGCCGGTTTGAAAACCGCTGCCCGGACGCAATGGATATATGCAGGACCGATCCTCCGCCTGTCGTGGAGACAGATAAAGGCCATTTTGTAAGCTGTTATCTTTTTAACTAGATAAGATCAAACAGGGATGTCCGACTATATTCTGGAAGTGAACAATCTGAAGATGCATTTCCCCGTGCGCGGAGGCATTTTCCGTCGGCAGACCGGGAAGGTACACGCTGTGGACGGTATCTCTTTCTCCGTAAGGCCGGGAAAGACCGTTGGGCTGGTAGGGGAATCAGGGTGCGGAAAGACAACCGCTGGCCGAACCATCCTTCGCCTCTATAAGCCTACTGAGGGCGAGGTGCTCTTTGATGGGAAAGACCTGTCACAACTGGGCAAAAGGCCGCTGCAGAGTATTCGCAGACAGATGCAGATGATCTTTCAGGACCCATTTGAATCCCTCAATTCCCGGCATACCATAGGCTATATCCTGGAAGAGCCTTTTATTATACATAGGATAGGCACGCCGGAAGAACGCAAAAAAGAAGTGAAAAGGCTTCTCGACACCGTGGGGCTGCCTGAAAGCGCCGGTGATCGCTTTCCCCATGAATTCAGCGGGGGACAAAGACAGCGGATAGGTATTGCAAGGGCAATTGCCTTAAATCCCAGGATGATCATCTGTGATGAGCCGGTATCCGCCCTTGACGTGTCAATCCAGTCCCAGATCCTTAACCTTCTCCTCGATCTACAGGAGGAGCTGGGGCTTACCTACCTTTTTATCGCCCATGATCTTGCCGTTGTTAAGCATATCTCGGACTTTATAGCCGTAATGTACCTGGGCAAGATCGTAGAGTATACGGATGCGGATTCACTATATCATAATCCTCAACATCCCTATACCCATGCCCTGCTATCTGCGATTCCTGTCCCTGATCCTACGATTAAAACGAAGAAACAGATCCTCACTGGCGACGTGCCTTCTCCTATTAATCCGCCGGAAGGATGCCGTTTTCACACCCGCTGCCCAATCGCCATAGATCGATGCAGGAGCGATGAACCTGAGTTATCAGCAGCACCTGGAACGGAGGGGGATGTCCATCTTGTAGCCTGTCACCGGGCAGGAGAGATGGCCCTGCTAATGGAAAAAAAGATAAAGGATATATTATGAAAAAGATAATTACCTTAATATTGGGATGGCTTCTTGTCTTTGAGATTGTCGTATCCGCCCAAACCCTTGAAAAACACCCTGACGATGAATCCGTGTCGCGCCATTTTGTGCTGGAGAACGGTTTAAAGGTAGTGCTGGTGTCTGACCCCGAATTCAATCTTTCTTCAGCCGCCCTGGAAGTCCAGGCCGGCTCTCTGATGGACCCTGAAGACAGGCAAGGTTTGGCTCACTTTGCAGAGCACATGCTCTTTCTGGGAAACGAAAAATACCCGGATGTGGAGGAGTTCCCGGCATATTTGGACAGCCATGGTGGCTATGCCAACGCCTATACCGCGGAGGCCTTTACCAACTACCACTTTGAGGTGCAGCATGAGGCATTTGAAGGTGCCCTGGACCGTTTTTCTCAATTTTTTATATCACCGCTCTTTTCCCCTGAATATGTTCAGAGGGAGATAAACGTTGTCCATTCCGAACATCAGAAAAACCTGGAGCAGGATACCTGGCGGGAGATGCAGCTTTTCCGCAACTTCTATAAAAAGGACCACCCGGCCAATCATTTTTCCACTGGAAATCTGGATACGCTTAAAGGGATAACACAGGAGGAGTTTGTCCGGTTTTATAACAAATATTATTCGGCCAACCGGATGAGCCTGGTCCTTCTAAGCAGTAAAAGCCTGGACGAACTGGAGACAATGGCTAGGCAATACTTCCTGCCCATAAATAGCAATCATACAGACAGGACATGTTATGATCCGGGCTATTTAGATAGAATCCAGGGCATTCGCCTGATAAAACGGATTCCGGTTAAGGATCTGAGGTCATTGACCCTCAGTTTTGCCATACCCTGCTTTATCAAGCATTTTAATGTTAAGCCGGCAAGGCTGATTGCCTTCTGTATAGGGCACGAGGGTGAGGGTTCCCTGTTGTCCTTTCTCAAAGAACAGGGATTAGCCACCGGCTTAAGCGCTGGGGTGGGTTATCCCACTCTGGACTATGGCAGGTTCTTAATCGATATACAATTGACCCAAAAGGGGCTGGACCGATACCGCGAGGTAATCCAATACTGTTTCAGCTATATCCGGCTCCTTCGGGAGAAGGGAATACCAGATCACACCTTCAGGGAGATCCAGCGCATGGCTGAACTTGACTTCACTTATGAAAACAAGGGGGAAGGAGCGGAACGGGCATCTGAGCTGGCCAGCAATATGAATCGTTATCCCCTTGAAGCAGCAGGTTCTGTTGATTATCTATATGAGACACTGGATCAGGGTCTTGTCCATTCCGTGCTTGACCACCTGCGGCCCGATAACATGCTATGCGTGCTCACTGCCAAGGGGTTGGAGACGGATAGTGTCGAACCCTATTATAACACCAAGTTTTCTTATCATATTGAAAGGGGTGATTACTATACTTCCCTGCTCCACCCGCCCAAGGTCAAAGCCCTATCCCTTCCGGCCCCAAATCGTTTTGTGCCGGATAAGGTGAATTTGTTTGCCGAGCGTCCGGTCAACCTTATATATGAACCCGGCCTTGAATTGTGGTACAGCCAGGATGTCACATTCAGAAGGCCCAAGGTGAGTCTTATATTCCGTATTCAGCCTCCGGAGGATCTTGTAAATCCCGCATACATGACCCGCCTTTCCCTTTATGCTGCATGTGTTAACGAAGAATTAAACGAGATGGCATATGCCGCCCATGAAGCGGGGTTGCGTTATAATCTTTCCGCTGATCTGGAAGGGCTGACCATTATCATTAGCGGTTATGCGCAATCCGCCCGCATGCTGTTAAATGAGATTGGCAATGGGTTAAAATCCCTTGATGTGTCTGAACAGCAGTTAGCGCACATAAAGGAACGGAAATTGCGCGAATGGAAAAACTTTAAAATGGAGCAGGCGTGGGAGATAGCCCGTCATATTTCTCGCAGGATCCGAAAAGAGACCTATTTTAGTTTTGACTCCTTGGTAAAGGAAGGCAAGGCCCTGGACCTTATGGACCTGAGGCAATTTGCCGATAGCCTTTATAAGAACACACGTATTGAAGGATTAGTCCATGGAAATATCACTGCCAAAGAGGCTGAATCTTTATCCCTTCTCCTGCAAACTTTCATCCCCTCTGAACCCTTGGATAAAGACCATACATTTGAACAGGCCATCCTGGTTGAAAAAGAAAATGACCCCCTGACATATGTAGAAAGACTGGAGACCAATAATTCCTGTTTTTGGAGGACCGTTCATATAGGGAGTGAAAGCCCCGAGCTGAGGATGGCGGCCCGGATCATTGAGAAGTTCATTTCCCAGCCGTTTTATACGGAGATGCGTACCCGACAGCAACTGGGCTACATTGTATGGGCAGTAGCGCCGGAGGATAACGGACAGTACTATCTCTTTTTCATTATCCAGTCCGAAAGTCATCCCGCGGATCAGATACGAGAGAGAGCAGACGTATTTATCAACAGCTTGCCCGCTAAGTTTGACCAATTATCTGATGAGGAATTTGATGAATTCAAGGCTGCTGTACGCGCCGAACTCCTGGAAAAGCCCAAAAGTATCGATGAAAAACGTGTCCTCTTTGATAGACAAACCTTTGAATATGATAAAGATTTTGACCGGCGGCAGGAAAACCTGGAAGCATTGCAGAATCTTACCCGAGCAGATGTCTCCGCATTACTTTCGGGTGTTCTTAATGCTGATTCCAGGAAAATAGTGGATATCCTGCTATTTGCCAAACATCACAGCATAATGGATAATACAAAACCTTCTATCGAGTCCATCGACTCATTCAAGAAAGGCCGTGAGTTTGTGCCCAGGCCCAATAGCTCGGAACAAGAGACTTATCAGTAGAAAGCCGCAGCCACCCGCCGGGCCCGTAGGCCTTTTGCTCCAGAGGGAGGACCCGGTACAATTATCTATCGCCTGAATCAGGAATGCGCTCAGGAACAAATGTCTAAGTTCCTATCTCCCAGGATGAGAGGTACTTCTCCTGCTCAGGTGTCAGGGTGTCTATTTCTATGCCCATGGATTGGAGTTTCAGCCTTGCTATTCCTTTATCTATTACTGCCGGCACGGGATAGACCTTTTTCTCCATGTTTGCATGTTCCTTTGCCATATACTCGGCCGATAATGCCTGATTGGCGAAACTCATGTCCATGACACTGGAGGGATGGCCTTCTGCTGCCGCAAGGTTAATGAGACGGCCTTCGCCGAGCACGTAGATTCTTCGACCGTCTTCAAGGACGAATTCTTCAACGAACTCTCTTATATAACGACGGGTCTTGGTGATCCCCGTAAGGCCGGCCAGGTCCAGTTCCACGTCAAAATGACCGGAATTGGACACAATGGCCCCATCCTTCATGGTCAGGAAATGTTCCGGCCGAATGACATTAATGTCACCTGTAAGGGTGCAGAAAAAATCCCCCTGTGGGGCGGCCTTAGCTATGGACATTACCTGGAAGCCGTCCATGACTGCCTCCAGAGCCCTTAAAGGATCCACTTCACATACGATTACATGAGCGCCATGTCCCTTGGCACGTACCGCAACCCCCCTTCCGCACCAGCCATAGCCGTTCACTACAAAGGTCGCCCCGGCAAGAAGCCTGTTCGTGGCCCTTATGATCCCGTCCACGGTGCTCTGGCCTGTCCCGTACCGGTTATCAAAGAGATGCTTGGTGTCCGCATCATTAACCGAGATAATAGGGAACTGTAAGACATTGTCCTTCTCCATGCTCCTGAGTCTGATTACCCCTGTTGTGGTTTCTTCGGTGCCTCCTAACACATTCGCCACTAATTGTTTCCTCTCCTCTTCGTCAAGGCTATTAGCCCACTGGCTTACAGAGGGTTCCAGTTCATCCCATCTCTTCAGGGCTATAAAGTGCAGAGAACTCACTAGGTCGGCACCGTCATCCATGGTAAGGTGAGGTTTATGCCTTAGTGCGGAAAGGATATGGTTGTAGTAGGTAGCGTGGTCTTCGCCTTTTATTGCGAAGACAGGTATCTTATCATCTGTTACCAGGGATGCCGCAACATCGTCCTGTGTGGAAAGGGGGTTTGAGGCGCACAGAACAACCTCGGCTCCACCCGCCTGGAGTGTCCTCACAAGACCGGCGGTCTCGGTGGTTACATGAAGACATGCTGAAAGCCTCAAACCCTTAAGAGGTTTTTCATGGGAAAAACGTTCCCCGATCTGCTTTAATACAGGCATGCTCATGCCGGCCCACTCTATTCGCAACCGTCCCTTCTCGGCCAGGTTTATATCCTTGATGTCGTAATTCATTATATTGTCCTTTTCAAAACTAGTAGTTATCAATGCCAAATCATCAGTAAACTGCCTTCATTTTAGATGAGCTGTGAATATTCAGCTTCCATAACTGACCCCTGACCGCTGATTGCTTAACAGCTACTTCACCGCCTTCTTAAGCATTTCCACCATGTCCGTCTTTTCCCAAGTGAACTCAGGGAGCTCCCTCCCAAAATGGCCGTAGTTACATGTCTTTCTATAAATAGGCCTTCTAAGATCGAGCTTTTCGATGATGGCAGAGGGCCTGAAATCGAATTCCTTTTTAACCATATCGGTTAATTCAGCGCTTGATACCTTCCCTGTGCTGTAGGCCCCTACCTGCAAGGATACCGGATCAGCCTGGCCTATGGTATAGGCGATCTGAATCTCGCATTTCTCGGCAAGTCCCGCGGCCACTATATTCTTTGCGATATACCGGCACATATATGATGCGCTTCTGTCCACCTTTGAAGGATCCTTGCCTGAAAATGCACCCCCACCATGATATCCAAACCCCCCATAGGTATCCATTATAATCTTTCGTCCGGTCAACCCGCAGTCACCTAGAGGTCCGCCCACTACAAACCTGCCCGTCGTATTAATGTAGATTCTGGTATCCTTGTCCATCATCTCCCCGGGGATTATCTCTTTTATCACTTCCTCAATAATCGCCTCCCTCAGGGTTTCGTAATCAACGTCAGGGCTATGCTGGGCGGCTATAACCACTGTATGGACCCTTCTAGGTTTCCCATCAACATACTCCACCGTAACCTGTGATTTCCCGTCCGGCCTCAACCACGCCAGCTTTCCTGATTTACGCACGTGGCTCAAGCGTTGGGTGAGTCCATGGGCAAGGAATATGGGCATAGGCATAAGGCTCGGTGTATCCTTGCACGCGAACCCGAACATCAGGCCCTGGTCACCTGCCCCACCGGCATCGACACCCATGGCGATATCCGGGGACTGTTTGTCAATAGATGAGAGAACCGCACAGGTCTCCCAGTCAAACCCCATGGATGAATTGCGGTATCCTATATCTTTTATGGTCTCCCTGACCACCCCTGGAATATCCACATACGCCTCGGTGGTTATCTCCCCCGAGATAATAGCCATCCCCGTGGTTACCATGGTCTCACAGGCTACCCTCGCGAATTTATCGTGCTCAAGGATCTTGTCCAGGACATGATCTGAGATCTGGTCCGATATCTTGTCAGGATGGCCTTCTGTGACCGATTCCGATGTAAATAAAAAATTTGACTTCTTCATTAAATACTCCTTTCAGTTTTCCACTGTTCCTTGTCCTTCTCTCGACATTTTTTAAGGTTTTCCACTAGACACCCCGACCTGTTCAATCCTTACCTCTTATCAGACAATTATCTATCAGCCTTGTTTTACCCACCTTCACGGCAAGGGCCAGAAGGCATTCGCCCTCCACGGCATCCATATCCTCCAAGGTCAAGGAATCACAAATACTTATATATTCGATATTTGTAAAGGGATAACTTAAAATCAATCCTTGAATAGCTGATCTTATCCTGTTCGCGTTCCTTTCCCCTTCTTTTGTCAGGGCATGGGCCATGTCAATGGATTTCTTCAGGCACAGGGCCGACTCCCTCTCTTCAGGATTCAGGTATTTATTACGGGAACTCATCGCCAGTCCGTCAGGTTCTCTCGCAGTGGGGACACCAATAACTTCTATGTCCATATTCAGGTCCTTTACCATGCGGCGGATAACTATCAACTGCTGGTAATCTTTTTGACCGAATATGGCAAAATGGGGCTTGGTTATATTGAAAAACTTGGCCACCACCGTTGCCACCCCTTCAAAATGCCCTATTCGGGACAGTCCGCACAGGTATTGTGTAACCCGTTCGACAACTACCTTTGTCTGGAATTCCACAGGATACATCTCTTCGACCGAGGGAGCAAAAATAATATCCACACCCATCTCTCGGGCCTTTGAAATATCACCCTCCATATCCCGTGGATACTCTTCGTAATCCTCGGCAGGCCCGAACTGAGTAGGATTTACAAATATGCTCATTATCAGCACATCGGCAAATCGCCTCCCTTCCGCTATCAGTCGAAGGTGCCCCCCATGCAAAAATCCCATAGTTGGAACAAAGGCTATTCTCTTTCCTACAAGCCTTATCTCCTCACTTTTTTTCTGCATCCCGGCAACGGCATCTATTATCTCCATACGTCAACCTGTTATATATCTTATGGGAAAAAACCCACTATCCCTTTGAGCTGATTGGTATATAATACTGTGTCCCGGACCTGATTTTACTTATCTCATGTACAAGATCTTCAAAATCCTCAGGTATATTCACGAAATCAATATTGGAGCCATTCACGACAAGCATAGGCGCATCCGTATAATGGAAGAAAAACTCATTAAAGGCCTGGTTGATATCATCCAGATATCTGAAGCTTATGGACCTTTCATATTCCACACCCCTCTTTCTTATCCTCTCCATAAGGACCTCTGTCTTTGCCTGGAGAAATATTACCAGGTCAGGGGCGGATATCCTTTTCTTAAGTAGATGAAACATCTGTTCATAGAGCCAGAATCCGTCATCGTCCAGATTGACGTGGGCGAATATCCTGTCTTTATCAAACAGGTAGTCAGAGACGATAAGGCTTTGGAAAAGTCCCTTCTGATTGATCTCCAGGGAATGCTGATAACGTCTCAATAGAAAGAACATCTGGATCTGGAAACCGTATCTTTTAGGATTCTGATAGAACTTGTCCAGAAAAGGATTATCATCAGTATGCTCCAAAAGGGTTTGCCCGTTAAGCTTTTCAGCAAGTTTAACGGCCAGGCTGGTCTTTCCCACCCCCAATGGACCCTCAATAACAATATAGTGATGCGGAATGCCTATTTTTAATCCCCTTAAACATGCATTTTTACATGGATAGTTTGAAACCAAATCCATTAGCACCGGCTGAAATTTTTGTCAAGAAAGGCTCTTATCAGGTAGTTATGCGGGAAAGGGTAGGGATGGAATCATGCCCTCTTTATTTGCCAAATGATAATTTGAATCTTGTAAAAATATTACTTAATTTATTATTGCGTTTATCAAATATAATTTTAGACCTTTTATAACCTTTCTTAATTTGATAATCCCTGTTTTTACCCATTACATAGATTTGAAATGCCTTCTCCACCTTTTTATACACTTTGACTTCAGCTCTGGTTATTTTATAACGGTCCAACACTTCCTTAATATTTATGAATTCTTTTATATATTCCGAATATTTGCCAAAAAAGGCTTCTACGTTTCTGAAGATAATGAAATTAATAGGTATCTTGAATTGGAAAATCCATTCATAGTCGAATATTTCGAATTTATTATTCTTATTTAGTATTATATTATCAAAGTTGAGATCAATAATGGCACATCCCATAGAACCAGCAGAATCCATCCCTTTGAAATTGCCGAATATCCTATAGGAATATTCCTGGTCCTCAAGGTCATCATATACGGGCACTAAAAGACCTCCGATCAAGCGCACGTAACCATCCAGCAAAAGGTAAAATTCGGAAGTATTACTTTTAAACACAGCATCTATCAATAACCTGTCCAGACTTTTCCCCGGCACAAATTCAAAAACAATCTTTCTATCAGCAAGCTGTGCCCTCGCTATATCCATATCCTGACAGAAATTTTCAAGGAATCTGTAATTGTCATAAATAGCCTCTATATGTTTTTTTGCTTCCCGGGTGAGTGCCTTCTTTAATACTTTTAATTTGTCATCTTGTTTATAAATGCTTGTTTCAATCTGAAACGCAGGTCGTCTCTCTCTGTTGAACTTGCTGTATATAATCTCCGTGGCCTTGTCTGAATCGTAACAGAAGAGCAGGAATGAGTTGGCAAAAAACGGGAACTGTCTGTTGATAATTATATTGTCATATGCTCTCGCTTCATTGAAAAAGACAATCCTGTCATTATCATAATTTGGAGAAACACCTTCTATCTGTCCAATATCAGGCAAAAAATCATCTGAAAATATCTGTTGAGGAAGCTTATAGTCAGGCAGCGGATAATGGAAATATATGTCTTTAAAACCTGCTGTTTTTAAAAGATCTTCCAGCTCGGATTTGCCAAAGGTCCGGACGCTGATGTCATTCAGATAATTCTCTATGCCTTCAAAATATCTGCCGGAATGATTCTCTTTTGCCCCGGCCCAATATTTAAGGCCAAATTTGTTTTCTATAGCTAAGATTAATGTTCCGCCAGGCCTGAGATATCCTTTGATCCGCTTAAGAAAATCGTAATAAGGATTATCTGTATGGGTAAATTTACCTCCATATTCCAGGACCCCGATCAAGGTTATATAGTCAAAATTCTCGTCAAAAGGAATATCCTCCGCATTACCTACAACTATTTCCAGGTTAGACCTGTCTTTGTGCCATGTCGAGATAACTTCGGCCCTTTTTCTGGATAATTCAACAGCAACCACTTCCTTGACTTTTTCGCAAAAAAGACCTGTTAACGCGCCACACCCTGCTCCAATTTCCAATAATCTGGCATTACCCTTGAAATTGTACCATTCCAGAAGGTTTCTTCTTAATGGAGAAAGGTGATACAGTATCGGCCATCTGTGGTCATTAGCAAAAACTCTTGAAAAATCAGTATTATTTTTTACTATATTCAGAATATCGTTTTCTATATCTCCATCGCTATAGAAATCCTTTCCGGAATAAAAATCAAGATTGAGTTTCAATGGGGACATCCTTTACCTGTATATGGATATGGTTATCGTTTAGCATCGGGCCATCTTTTTGTCAATAAACACGAATAACACTTTGAGCAGAGATCCTAGATTACCCTTGACAAATAAAATACCTGTGATTATTGACCATTCAAAATGATCAATAGTCTATTCCCTTGATTGCTTGAATTTTTTTAAAAACCTAATTTCCTGATCGACCGCGGGAAACAGAACATGATGTTTAACAACTCCGCAATATATTTCACCATCAGGGAAGGGAAAAGGATTTATGGATAAAAAACAGGCCAGCTGGTATGCTATCCATACAAGAAGCCGTTTCGAGCAGAAGGTATATGACGGTATCTTGGGCAAATCTATTGAGGTCTTTCTCCCGCGCATCCAGGTAATGAGCCGAAGGAAGGACAGGCGCAAAAAGATACTTATCCCTTTACTCCCCGGATATGTCTTCGTTCATACCGCTCTTGACCCTGAAGAATACCTGAATATACTTAAGACAGTTGGAGTGGTTCGCCTGATCGGGTTTAAAGGCCAGCCGGTTCCTGCGAAAGAGGAAGAGATGAATTCCCTAATGATACTGGACGGTACTGACCGCACAGTGCAAAACAGGGACTACATCAACCAAGGGGACAGGGTAATGATTATGGAAGGGCCATTGAGAGGTCTGGTGGGCTTTTATATCCGGCATAAAGGTCACAGTGATAAGGTCGTTATATCTATCGATCTGTTGCTTAGATCACTGGAAGTGGAAATAGAAGACTGGGCTCTTGAGAAGATTCCTTGAGAAGGTATCCGCCAGGCACGGGAAAAAATACGGCAATAAGGTATTCACAGGCTCAATATCTGAATTTTATAGATCATGACATGGTTCTGCATCCCGATTTCAATTGCCAACCACCTTGCTTCGGCACAAGGAGGGCTTTTTCTACAGGGAAAAGGCGTTTTCAGAATTTTCCTTGGAAGGAGACATGTTTGCCACAACCGAGGTTTTAGTATCTCATCATCGGGGTCGAATAGCTCTCTTGACGGAAATCAGAGCAAAGACGCCTTAATCTAAGATAATATATAAGTTTTTTAACTGGATTATGGGGATACATGGTATTTGCAAGTAACAGGCGATTATTAAATTTA
>CAYQNR010000056.1:0-19782 GCA_964418945.1 uncultured Desulfobacteraceae bacterium | reverse complement strand
AGGGGGTCCCCCACCCGTAACTCCCTGAAATAACAGCGCCCTCCCGATAGTCACTACAAAAAGGAACACCCCTTCGCCTTGCTCTATACTTTTTCCTATCTCCTCTTTGCTCTTATCTCCGCGCTATGTGCGGTGAACTATGAACTGATTTGGAAGTTATTCAATTATCTAAGTTGTCCCCTTTCACTTGTTATTATCCTTTTCTGAATCTAATATCTATGTTATTAATCTTGGCCAGGCGGATTTTATATATGCTTCTTCTTGAAAACAACGCCGTGGAATGAGTATAATTGATTAGAATTGTCTACCAAGGAGGGAAACATGAGATATATACCCATATTTTTCTGCGTTATGCTGCTGGCGGGGATTTTGGCAGGCGATGTATCCGGTGGAGAGATGAGAAGGATCACACTGGATGACGGAAGTGTGATTACCGGTGAAATCATTTCATTAAACAACGGCCTGCTCACCATTAAATCGGTGAGCCTCGGAACCTTACAAATTGATGAATCCAAGGTCCGTTCCATAAATCCTGTCACAAACATAAAAGAAGAAATTCAACTGTTAGAGCAAGAGATTCTGAATAACGAAGAACTCCTCGAAATCATACTTCCTTTGCAGGAAGATCCTGATTTTCAAAGGGCGCTGGAAGATCCTTCCATTATGGAAGCTGTGGAATCAGGAAATATGGATGCCCTCCTCTCCAATCCGAATTTTCTCAGACTTTTGAATAACCCCGGGATTCTAGAGGTCAAGGAGAAGATGGCAAAATAATTCGTCATTTTTTAAACAGGGCCTCAAGGGCCGCTCTTGCATCTTTGGTTCTCTGATAACCGCTGTTGCCTGTTTTTGAAGAACCCCTCGGGACAAAGAAGTCGCAAAAATTGGCCCTGTCCTTATCGACTATGCGTTCGGCCGCTACTTCTCTGCATTCATTATAGGCATCCTGGTCGTAAAAATTGCATTGCTTGCAGCAGCGCAGATCATGCTCGCAATGCGGGCATGTGTCATTCCTGCCTATCTTCCCCTTGATCTCTATGTCTTTGTTACAAAAGGCGCATTTCATCACACATCATCCTCCTGGACTATCGTCAGCACGAGCAGGCTCTCAAGAACCTTCCTTTGACAATCAAAACACATAAAAGTAAAATTAGTTCAAATATATAGTCGTAAGAATAACCCCAAAGTGACCAACTTCATGAGCAAAACGAGACCTGATTACATACTGCTTGACCATACGGCCGATCTCGGCGTCAGGATAAGAGGGACCAGCCCGGCTGATCTATTTGAGAATGCCTGCAAGACCCTTGATTATATTATTTTCGGGAGCGTCCCTCCCGCCGAAAAGCCTTGTTCTAGGAAAATATCCTTATCAGGTAATGACCTCGCCGATCTGATGGTTCGATGGCTCAGCGAGATCCTGTATCTATTTGACGGTGAACATCTTGTTGTGGCTAATGCGGATATTCATACTTTATCAACAACGGAACTCAAGGCGACATTGACCACTACCCCTTTCGAGCCTGATTACCATGAGGCCCTCAGGGAGATAAAGGCTGTTACCTATCACGGGATCAAGGTCACCCGTGAAAAGGGGATATGGACCGCCGAGGTAATATTCGACCTTTAGAGGTTAACACATGGAAATAAGACTTAAAAAAATCGACAATAACCGCTGGATGATTCCCAAAACGGGTAATATGCGCGTGCCCGGCCTTGTCTTTTCAAGCCCTCAACTGATAGAGGCTGTCCAACAGGACCAAAGCCTGATCCAGGTGGCCAACGTCGCGACATTGCCCGGAATCGTTAAACAATCCCTCGCCATGCCGGACATACACCGGGGTTACGGATTCCCCATCGGGGGTGTGGCCGCCTTCCGGATGGAAGACGGGATCATCTCACCGGGCGGTGTGGGTTACGACATAAACTGCGGCTGCCGTCTTATGACAACCTCCCTGAAGGCCCACGACATAAAACCATATATCAAGGAGCTGATATCGGCCCTCTTTAAAAATATCCCCGTGGGAGTAGGGTCAAAAGGCACCCTACATCTCACCCCGCGGGATGAGGCACAGGTTGCCCTGGAAGGGGCTTCCTGGGTCATTAACAAGGGTTTTGGTCAATCCGAAGACCTGGAACGGACGGAAGACCACGGCGTCATTGAAGGGGCCGACCCCTCGGTCCTAAGTGAAAGAGCCGTAAAAAGAGGCCTTGACCAGCTCGGCACCCTGGGATCAGGGAATCATTTCCTTGAAGTCCAGGTGGTTGATCATGTCTACGACAGCGCTATAGCCGATAAATTCAATCTCTTTGAAGGTCAGGTCACCATTTTTCTCCACACCGGCTCTCGCGGTTTTGGTCACCAGATATGTGATGACTTCCTGAAACAGATGACCGGAGCGGACTTTTTGAAAGGGCTCCAATTACCCGACAGGCAGCTTGCCTGTGCCCCGCTTAAATCCGACGTTGGCAGAAGATACCTTTCCGCCATGGCCTGTGCCGCAAATTACGCATGGGCAAATCGTCAGATATTGATGCATCTCACAAGGGAGACCTTTATCAGGTCCTTATCCGTCAGCCCTAATGAACTCGACATGACTCTTCTCTATGATGTCTGCCATAATATCGCCAAAGAAGAAGTCCATAGGGTAGAGGGAGAGGATATCCTTCTCTGTGTTCACCGGAAGGGGGCAACCCGGTCTTTACCTCCCAAACATCCCCTTCTGCCCAGCATATATTACCACACAGGTCAACCGGTGCTTATACCCGGTGATATGGGCACCTATTCCTATGTCCTTGCAGGCACCCAAGGCGCAATGGAACAAAGCTTTGGCTCCAGCTGTCACGGGGCCGGTCGCACTCTAAGCCGAAGCAAAGCCATAAAAATGGCAAAAGGGAGATCCATACATCGCGAACTGGAAGACAAAGGTATCTTCGTACAATCCAAAGGTAAACAAACGCTCAGAGAAGAGATACCCGAAGCCTACAAGGACGTATCCCAGGTTGTCGAAGTAGTTCATAAAACAGGTTTGGCAAAGAAGGTCGCACGCCTGAGGCCACTGGGTGTCATAAAGGGGTGATAACCCCTTCCCTGAAGTAAGTATCTCTACTCTATAATATTTCTATGGAAAAAACCGATGAGATGATTTATTTACATCTTTATCAACTTGAATATCCGGAGTCAACAAAAAAAGGTAAGCCATTTTCCGGACCCCCTTTTTCCTCATACTCTCTTATCTTTTCGAGTATCTCGTCAATTATGGCCCCGGGATCGATTTGCCGGCGGCTTTCCAGAAGAAAACCTTTATCTGTGAAATATATATATGTCTGACCTACCTTTTCATTAAGTATGCTTTCCACCGCCCATTTATAACAGGCAAGCTGGAGGTGATAATCATTCTCCTCTGCCACGTCCTCTGGATCCTTTCCCTCCAGGTCATTGCTCTTCCAGTCGATGATGGTCCAATGCCCCTTTTCCTCCTCTTTTAAAAGCCTGTCTATAACGCCCCTGAATTCGATTCCCGGCCTTGCGCTGAAAAGGAAAGGAACCTCGGCGTGGGATTCATTACCGCCCAGGAGCCTGATAAGACGTTCATCGCCTGTTGTGCGACTTAATTGCCTGAAGGCCTTTTCCTTGATCCTGAGCAAGGTATCTTTCTCCAAATCCTTTCCTTCTCTGCCGGAATGCGTAGCCCTCTCCCATACGTCCTCCAGACGGTCCTCCCTCAAAGGATCCCCGAAACGATGTTTCTCAAGGTATGAGTGGATAACGTGGCCCAAAAACAGGGCGGCCTCAGACCCGTATTCTTCTTCATCGCCCTCCCTTTGACCACCACCCTCCTGGAGCCATTCATCACCTTCCAACCCACTTCTATCAAGATCTTCAGCCTTAACACCAAGTACAAAATTGAAATAAAACCTCACGGGACTTTGTCTGAACATATGGAAGGCCTTGAAACTCAGCTGGAGGTAGGGAGGGGGCTGGATAGGCCCTGTAAGATCGAGTTCCCCTATGCATTGGTCATACACCCCGAAGTCCTCTTTGCTGAAATCCTTTTCCCCGTAACGAATCCCCCTGTAAACCCTTGACCTCGGTCCAGTCCATACCACGCAGGGACGCCCTACTTCATCTTCATGGATCCGCGATTGTTCAGTAGGAGAATCTTTGCTAAACCCGTAGATATCGTCCAGTATATCCAGTATTGTGGCCCTTTCCCTATAATCATCGGATGTCAGGGAAGCCCTAACCCCTTCCATCATTCCTTTTCTTACGCTGCTTACCAGAAGGAGGTGGTTCTTCGCCCTAGTACATGCCACGTAAAAGACTCGCTTGTTCTCCGCCATATCCTCAAGCCTGTTCCTTGTCCTGAGGAGGTGCCCCAATGGGCCGTAGGTTTTGTCATAGTCGAGTTGAGGTACCTCTACCTGCCAAACAGGCATCTCTCCTTCCCTGTAATTCCACTCTTCGGGATCACAATCCTCGCAGGAGTAAAGCCTGACCGGTCTGCCTATCGTCGTCCTCGCCGGAACCCGCCAGTCCAGATCAGGGATAATAACCATGGGAAATTCGAGCCCCTTTGCCGCATGAATGGTCATGAGTGATATGGGGCTTTTCTCACCGGAGATTACCAGGGCCTCGCCCTCTTCTTCTTCCTCATCCGCCATGCGGAGACAATGCCTGACGAATTCCGGTAGTGATCCGTTGCCCTCCACCTGGAAACGCCTGGCCGCCTCCATAAGCTTCTCCATATTTGCCACCCTCTGCAGCCCGTTAGGATGAGCTGTGTATACCGCGGTGAGGGATCGATCCGCGATTATTGTCCGTATAAGCTCGGCTGCGGACAACCGGCCTGAAAGGAAACGCCACCTCCTCATATTTGCCCCTGCTTCACGGACATAAGGGGTCTCAGAGGCCTGAAACTGCTCCAGGGTGGTTGTCCTACCATAAAAAAGATCAAAGATCTCAGGATCGGTCAAACCGAATATAGGGCTCCTTAATGCTGCCAGAAGGGAGATTTTTTGCCTTTTATCAACGAGATAGTTAAGGAGCTGCATCATCTCCATCACTTCCTGACAGCGGAAAAAGCCCTTCCCCCTGTGAACCGTGAAGGGAAGATCGGCCTCCCTTAATACACTCTCAAATGTCTTGAGATGACGGAAGGTAAAGAAGAGTATCCCCACGGCAGGAAGGTCTTTCTCAATCCTTTTCCTTATATCCGGGTAGGCATTGTATTCATGGTTCTCTTTACCGTTTCTGCCCAGGATATTCTCGATAATATCCGTTATCAGCATCGCCTCCCCTTCTACCAGGCCTCTTCTTTCGGAGGAATTCCGGGTAAGATATACTGTTACGGAGCCTTTATTTTTTCGTTCCTCCCTCCTTTCCTCCGGCATGCTGATCATTTTGGGCGCTGTTTCGTACCTTTTCAACCTTTCTGCACCCTTATTGCCGAATATCTCCCTGAACGCCCTGTTGAAAAACTCTATGGGCCGTCCGTCACTCCTGTAATTATGGGGGAGATAGACTGAGCCCCTGAGGATATCATCCTTTTCCTGGCGGGGAAGCGATTCGAAATGCCCGGCGTGTCTTTTCATGGTTTCAGGATAAGCCCTGTACATCCTCTTGATACGGTCGTTCAAATCCGGCTCCTCCCAGAACATAGGGACAGGCCTTTCCGGGTTTGATTCCCTTATCCGTTCGGTCACCGATTCAAAGACTGTTACATCTCCCCCGCGAAATCCGTAAATAGCCTGTCTCTTATCACCTACAACGAATAGTTTTCCTTGCTCAATAAGGTCCTCTCTTCCCTCCCCTTTGCGTGAGCACAGCAGTCTTATGATGTCCCACTGGACCCTATTGGTATCCTGAAATTCATCCACCATGATATATCTATATCTCCGCCGTATCCTCTCTAGTCGACCCTGGCCCCCCTTTTCATGAAGAACAGATAGGAGGTGATAGGTACGGGCCTCAAGATCGGCAAAGTCCAATGCGTTGATCTTCTCCTTCTCCTCCCGGTATCTGTCCAGGCAGGTCTTTGCGACCTCCATGAAAAGTCTGATCTCCTTTTCAAACATAAGGTCCGGAGATGCGTTTATGAAGATATCAGGGTAATACCTCGCAACCATATCCACATAATCTATCTTTCTTATCCCCTCCTTTACAGCCGGAATGCTGCTCCCAGGCCTTCTCTTATCAGACAGGTTCCTCAAATAGCCAAACAGGGCCGGTATGCCGAACATCTCCTGATCGTTTTGGCGTGCATCTTGCCAGCCCTCCAGGATCTCCAGCAACACCTTTTGATCCCCTTTCCCGTCATCCTGCGCCCTCAATCCTTCCAGATAGGGCATAATCTCCTTATCCTTGATCAGCCGGCAATAATCCCTTAAGACCTTGTCCGCCCACCTCTTCTTGCCGAAAAGCTCTTCCGTGGTGGCAGCGACCCTCTCAAAGGTAAGGGGATGGTCTATCACATTGCAAACCGCCCTTATAATATTATTAAGGCCCCCGAAGGATTGAAAAAGTGGCATCAAGATTTCCTTATTACTCTTCCGGATGGAGGACAGGGCGGATTCCACGGCCTCTTCCATCGTGTTTCTGCGCCTTCCGCCCTGTAATATGGTGTACCCCGGGTCAATGGCCGATTCAACGGGATGTTCCCGCAGCATATCCGCGCAAAAGGAATGTATGGTGGATATCCTGTTCTTATTAAACCTCTCCCTGGCTTCCCTTATCCTCTTCATTATCAGATCATCCCCGGTTCTTCCTATGTCCCTTTCCAGCCGGACAAGCATCCCGTAGATACGGCTTTTCATCTCTTCGGCTGCCTTTTCCGTAAAGGTAAGGGTCAGGATCTGGGGAATGGTCACCGTGTGGTCGGTCAGAAGGATAAAGCAGAACCTGTGGCTTAGTATCCGTGTCTTTCCAGCGCCCGGTCCGGAGGTCACCACCATGTTCCTGTTATAATCCAGGGCGCAGAATTGCTGAAGTGTGAGATCTTCGAACATTTTTTCATTATCTCATAAATCAATGCTACTTAAAAGTCTATTCACAGGACAGTAGTGTCGGTTGTTCGTTGTCGGTAGTCGGTTGTATCTATATTCTTAAATAGCTAGGGCAAATCATATGATCTTATTTTTTCTCCTATGTTCCTGAATAATTATAAGGTTCATCCGGTTAATGAGTACGGAAAGGCCTTCATATAAATACGTGGTTTGGCCCATGGGGTTCTCTTTGCGACAGGCGAACTTGTTTATGTGCAAGGCCCGGGCAATAAGCCGGACGAGGCGGGCGGCGGGCTATGGGAATAATATACCAGGACCGGAAGTCCGGCTATTATCTCAGAAGTTACCCGCCCGCCTGGCAGGCACCTTATGCTATTATCTTGCTTCTAACCTTTTCGCCGCTGCAAAGAGAGCCCCATGGGCCGAATATCACCAATCTTGCTATAGTTTTATCATTAAGCGTACTTATTTGCCGGATGAACCAATTATATTCTGGATTTTTAGAACGCAGATCTGACAAATGACAACGGACATTACAAAATTTGCTTATTGCCCTGATCTGCCTGTGATGGTAAAGGGATGTATATAAATTTGTTTGAAGCACCAAAACATAATTTCGTGACTCGGAGGGGATAAAGGGGGATCATTTGCGAAAAGCACAAAAAACAGCATCCATAATCTTCGCGGCAGGCAAGGGCAGCCGCATGAAGGGCTTCAAGGGAAATAAGACCCTGCTTCCTTTAATACCCGGCCCTTCGCCCTTTGAGGGCAAATATCCCATCCTCTTACACATCATCAACAGCCTGCCTCCGGGGCCAAAGGCCGTGGTTGTCAATCACATGAAAGAAGAGGTAATGGAATTAACCTCTTCGTTAGACCTCACCTACTGCGAACAGCCTGTCCTGAACGGGACCGGCGGCGCCTTGCTGGTCGCAAGGGAATTCATGGAAAAAAAAGATTGCGATCATCTGCTGATAACCATGGGTGACGTCCCCTTGGTCAAGCCTTCTACCTTTCAAGCCCTCCTGGGTGTGTTAAAGGACTGTCACATGGCGGTCCTCGGTTTCCGGCCCAGAGACAAAAAGGAATACGGGATCCTCGAAATCCGTGATACTGAAGTCAAAAGGATTATTGAGTGGAAATACTGGAGCCAGTACTCCGAAGATGTACAAGAGAGGCTCGAGGTATGTAACTCGGGCATCTATGCCGCCAGGACCCCTGCCCTTATCCGGTTTATGGACATGCTCCAAAAGAGCCCCCACAAGGTGATCAAAGAGAGGGACCAAGGTATAATGGAGGTGGAGGAGTTTTTTATCACCGACCTGGTGGAATTGATGAATATGAAAGGACTTAGAATAGGTTATGTCGTAGCCGGGGATGAAGATGAATTAACAGGCGTGGATGACCTGGAATCCCTTATAAAAGTCCAGGAAGAATTCAGACAAATTCCGTAGGGCGAAGGGCAAATTAGCTCATAGCTGATAGCTCATAGGCAATAGAGGGATTAAGGATTTAGGATTATGTGGTAGCGGAGTATCTTTCTTAATCCCTTAATCCTTACCCCTTTTCTCATTGCTCATAGCTGATAGCTAACAGCTAAAAGCTAATAGCTAAAACCTAACACTAACCGCCAACCGCATCATTCCGGGCCCGCGCCGATTCCCCGCCTAAGCCCCATTCTATTCCGCATTATCCCCTGTCCGTATCTCGCGTCAGGATTTATCTTGAGTATCTCCAGCATTAATTCAAGTCGCTTTTGATCAAGCTTCCCCTGGATATTGCTTATCTCTTTTTGAACCTTCTTTGCCTTTTCCTCGTCCGGTTCGGCCGTGCTGAGAATATTTATCAATTCCGTGCGCCTGGTCCTGAGATTATTCCTCAGGTCAATGGTCTGGTCAATAAATCTCTTACGGGCCCCCGCTATCTTCTCCCTATGTTCGTCGGTAAGGTTGCCAAGCATCCTCCTGTCTATCCGGGTTTCTTCTCGGTCTCCGGTAATTCGCCTTTCACTTCCCCTCCAAAACCTCTGGGCGCTAACCGGGACAGCAATGGCGACTGCCAGCAACATGGCCGTTACAATAATCAATGATCTTTTCATTTTCTCACCTCCTGGTTGAAAAAATACTCTTTTCTGTCTGTTGTCATAATCTACATGTCGTATGATCGAATAAAAAAGTTACATATCTGTTTTCATGCCCTCCCGGCCATCCTGAAAAAGGGATTGGTAGTCCTCTCCCTGCCGATGGTGGTAACAGGACCGTGCCCCGGATACACCCTCAAATCATCGCCAAGTGGAAATATCTTTTCAAGCACGCTCCTGATAAGCTTGTTATGGTCGCCTGCCGGGTGATCAGTGCGGCCCACGGAACCCGCAAAAAGCGTATCCCCGGTGAAAACCGCGCCCGGTGCGTGCAGGCATACCCCTCCCGGCGAATGCCCCGGTGTGTGAATCACTGAGATCCTGTAGGATCCCGCCTGCAGCTCCTGTCCATCAAACAGGTTCCCATCCGGTGTAAAATCGAGCTCGTCCGCGTCCAGCCTATGTATCAGGACCGGCGCCTTGGTTATCTCCTTTAACTCACTCGCTCCCGAGGTATGGTCGAAGTGGCCGTGGGTTAGGAGTATGTGGCCTATCCTGATACCCATCCGGGATATCTCTTTTACTATCTGGAAAACCTCGCCTCCCGGGTCTATCACCACACCTTCCATTGTCTTTTTGCATCCCAGTATATAACAATTTGCCTGAAGAGGGCCAACTGCCATCTTTCTAAGCATCCCTCAATCCTCCCTATCTCCTTCGGTTATCAGGTGTCAGCTATTCGCTGTCCGATATTCTTGCATACGCATTACATCTCTCTATCATCCTTCCAAGAACAGCCGTCACTGAAGGTCTGTAATCCCGCTTTTCGGTCATGATCTTTTCTTCAAGGCAATATCCTAAGCGTCCGAGGGTAATTATTTAGTTGTTAGCTGTTAGCTATTAGCTGTTAGGTATAAGAAGTCAGGATACCGGTTCCTCCTTCTCATCTTCTCATCTTCTTCTCTTCTTATCCTCTTTTCTCTTTACTATTTACTCTTTAATGTTTTGCGCTATGCGCCATGCGCTATGCACCTTGCTCTAAGCACTCGAACCCTCGAATCCTTGAATCCTAATACATGGCGTCTTGAAAAGAATGGCCGTGACTGAAGGCTGCTCATGATACTTTTTTCAGGACTACTTTATTAAAATTTAAGGTTTCACCACGGTGAAGTCAAGCAGCCCCTTTTGAGGGGTATGCCTCAAAAAAGGCTTTTTTTTACCCACTTATTATCGCATAATGTTAATCACATGACTATTATTGTCCCCTCCTTCGGCAAACCATGGATGGAGCCCCACGGGTAAACCCGTGGTCCCATTAAAATACCTGTCTTTCCATCCTCCGTAGCCCGTCCTCCGCAGTGGCCTGCTACGGAGGATGGACAGGCTACTGCGGAGGACAGGCGCCTCCGGCTACGACGCGGTTATCCGTGTAAACTTGGGGCGACATCGCGCCGTAGCGAGCGATCATTTGGGCATTCAACCACGCGCAAGCACGCGGTCTTCTACGAAGGCGGATAAAGGGGCTAAATATATGACCAAAAAGAAGCGGGTAATAAAAGAGTTAGTTTGGTTTTTCTGCTTTGTTGCGGCAGGAATTCTCCTCAGCCTCGTCTTTTATGATGCCATAAACGTTGATATAGAACCCGGCGTTGTGACTGCCGGCGTTATCGTGGTATTACTGGCCATATACGTCCTCCGCGCAACATTATGGGTATTCAAGAAGAGCGTATAACTCCCCTCATTACCATGATGCATGTTTACTTCAATAATTCTGCTTAAGGAACTCCATGATTTGGTCCTCATCCATCTCTTCGATAGCTCTTTTCAGATCCGCTTCTCTCCCTGACAAGGCAGGTTTCCCTTTTCCTCTATCCCGTTTCCTGTTTCCTCTTAATGTGAACCGCCCTGTGCTAATACCTCCCCCTCTTAGGGGGAGGCCGGGAGGGGGTCTTCTACTATCTCCCGACGGGGCCTGCCAGGGAAAGTCCCTTATTTACAATGTGAGAATAGTATCCGGTTCAAAAAGTCAGAGCATATTTGCATATCGTGGCAAGTTGTTATAGAATCAATCTGATATTTTGCGTCCTGGATAACCTGCGGTTCAATCTTTAGAATATTAATCTTGATTAATCTCAATATTGATGATTATTACGCATTTTCTTATATATCTTTTTTTTTGTAAATTATCTTAAATCTTATATCGTTTACCTTGAAAAATTATGGTATAATTTTTAATTTAAACATTCCATTCTATAAGGTCTTATCATTTTAAGGGGTTATGGAGAGATTTTTTATGAGTAAAAGACCAAGCCACAAAGAATTGGAACAAAGTGTTAAGGATATGAAGCCAGGGGATCACCTGTGCTGTATATACGAAACCGAAAAAGAACACCGAGTCTTAGTCACAACCTTCATGCGGCAGGGATTGGAACGGGGTGAGAAAATATTCTACATCGTGGATGGTCACACCGGAGAGGAAATCCTAGATTATCTGCGTGATGATGGAATGGTGGTTGAACCTTACTTGGAAAAAGGACAACTCGTTACTCGTATTGTTAATGAAACATACATGCGGGGGGGAAGCTTTGATCCTGATGCCATGATTACCCTGCTACGGGATGAAACTGAACGTGCCCTGGAGGAAGGGTACTCAGCACTGAGAGTGACCGGAGAGACGACCTGGGCATTGAAGGGACTGCGCGGCTCAGAGCGGCTCATCGAGTACGAAGCGAAACTCAACGAATTCTTCCCCGTCAGCAGATGCCTTGGCTTGTGCCAGTACGATAAGCGGAGATTTAAGCCTGGGTTTATTTTAGATATCCTGGCCACACATCCTATTGCTGTTGTTGGAACGGAGATCTTTGATAACTTCTACTATATGCCTCCCAAGGATTTCCTGGGACCTGATCCCGAGGCGGCAAAGTTGGACAAACGACTGAATACCCTTCTGGAGATCAAACAAACTGAAGCGGCAATGTATGAGAGCGAAGAAAAGTACAGGAAACTGTTTGAAGAGGCCCGAGATAGTATAATCCTCGCTGACCCTGAAACCGGCATAATCATCGACTGCAACTATGAGGCTACAAGACTGATCGGGAGGGACAAATCTGAATTGATAGGGCAGCGTCAGAGTCTTCTTCATCCTTCCAGCCAAGGTAATGGAAAGTTTTCCGAGACCTTTCAAAAGCACCTCAAAAAGAGCGAGGGGCAGGTTTTGGAAACACAAATCATCACAAGCACCGGAGAAATCAAGGACGTCGAGATTAAGGCAAACCTTCTTCATATAAATAACAAAAAACTTTTACAGGGAATATTTCAAGACATCACCGAGCGCAAGCGGGCGGAGGAATCGCTCAAGCTGTTTCGGGCGTTGATTGAGCGGTCCAATGACGCGATTGAGGTGATTGACCCGGAAACAGGGCGTTTACTTGACGTAAATGACAAGGCCTGCGCGGATCTTGGCTATAGTCGCGAGGAGCTTCTGTCGCTCAATGTCTTCGATATCGATCCCAGCATAGACCCCTCCTTATACACGAAGGCTCTCATGAGGGATCTGCGCAAAACAGGCTCTTCGACCGAGGAAAGATTCCATCTACGGAAGGACGGGACGACATTCCCTGTAGAAATCAATCTGACTTTCGTCCAGCTTGATCGGGGCTATATAGTCACCGTGTCACGCGACATCACCGAGCGCAAGCGGTCAGAGGAGGCATTGCAAGAGAATGAAAAGAGATATAGGGGGCTTTTCGAAAACTCTACCGATTTCGTTTACACCCTTGACCTGCAAGGCCATTTTACGAATGTAAATAAAGCAGCCGAAGATCTCACAGGCTATACGAAGAATGAACTCATCGGTATGGGTTATAAGGAATATGCTCCAGAGGATACTTACGAAAGAACCTCTAAGGCTTTTAATAGGGTTTTTAATGAAGGGGAACCATTAAAGGATTTTCCCCTTGAAGTAATCATCAAGGATGGGACCAAAAGATATTTTGAGACCTGCGTCAGTCCTTTGAGGAAAGGAGGGGAGATCATCGGTTTTCAGGGGAGTTCAAGAGACGTCACCGAGCGCAAGCAGGCAGAGCAGGCATTGCGGGAGAGTGAAGAAAAATACCGGACAATTCTTGAAAGCATTGAAGAGGGCTACTATGAAACTGACATTAAGGGGAACCTTACCTTCTTCAACGATTCCATGTGTAGAATATCAGGATATACCAGAGATGAATTGATGGGCATGAACAACCGAGATTTTCTAACTCCTGAAACCGCCAAGAACATATATGAAATCTTTAACAAGGTCTATCAAACCGGAAAACCTGCAACAATAGTGGGCCATGAACTTATCAGGAAAGACGGCAGCAAGATAAGCATTGCGGCCTCTGCATCTCTAATAAGGGATTCAAAAGAGAAACCAGTTGGGTTCCGTGGTATTATAACGGATGTCACAGAAGAAAAGAAAATCCAAGCAGAATTGATCCAGACAAAGAGTTTTTTACAGAACATATTTGACAGCTCCGCAGATGGTATAGCAACTACTGATCTTCATGGAACTATATTATATGTGTCTCCAAGGGTAAAAGATATTTTGGGGTATGACCAAGAAGAACTCATTGGTAAAAAAATATATTCCCTTTATAGTAATGGAAAAGAAGATGCAAAAACAATTATGAAGGCACTGACTGAAGAAGCTGAACTAAGAAGCCATGAAATAATACTTTTGAGAAAGGATGGCAGTTTGGCAGATACTAGTGTATCGGCCTCACTTCTAAAGAATGAGAAAGGAGAGACTATTGGAACACTCGGGATCTTCAGTGATATTACTGAGGAAAAGAAACTTGAGGCCCAACTGCAACAGGCCCAGAAGATGGAAGCTATCGGCACCCTGGCAGGCGGTGTTGCCCATGATTTCAACAATATACTGACTACCATTATCGGTAATGCTCAGCTTATGTTAATTACTGTCGACGAGAATGAATCTATACGCACGGAAATAGAAGAAATTAAGACGGCAGGGGAAAGGGCAGCCGCTTTGACCAGCCAGCTTCTGGCCTTCAGCCGCAAGCAGATAGTCCAGCCTAAGATTCTGGACCTGAACAGATTATTGGCGGGCATAAACAAGATGCTTGCCCGCCTGATTGGAGAGAATATTGAGATTCTGATGATCACAGAGCCTGCCTTATGGCAGGTAGAGATAGACCCCAACCAGATGGAGCAGGCGATCATAAACCTAGCCGTTAACGCCAAGGATGCAATGCCAAATGGAGGTAAACTTACTATTGAGACGGCTAATGTGCGTCTGGCCAAGGAGTATTTTGCCGCGTGTGGTATTATTGAGGCGCAGCCAGGCGCTTATGTAATGGTGGCGGTAAGTGATACCGGTATCGGGATGGACGAAGAAATCCGGAAACATATCTTTGAGCCTTTCTATTCCACCAAGGAAAAGGGCAAGGGCACGGGGTTGGGCCTGTCAACGGTCTACGGCATTGTAAAACAAAACAGGGGTTTTGTATGGGTCTACAGTGAGCCTGGACACGGTTCCACCTTCAAAATCTACCTGCCCAGAGTGAATGAAGACATTGAAACTGAAAAAGAGGAACAGACTCCTATGGATAATCTGGTTGGTACTGAGACCGTTTTGATTGTAGAAGATGATGCTCCACTCCGAGATTTTGCAAAAAAGGCCCTCCAGCAGTATGGGTACAGGGTGTTGGCGGCTAAAAGTGGCGAAGCTGCCTTGAGAATGAGCAAAGAATACGAGGGGCCGATTGACTTGGTGGTCACTGATGTAGTAATGCCGACAATGAACGGTAAGGAAACAATAGAACGGCTGCAACCACACCGCCCACAGATGAAGGTAATTTACATGTCTGGATACACGGACAACGCCATTGTTCATTTTGGTGTTTTGGCACCGGGACTCAATTTTCTAGAAAAGCCGTTTTCACCGGAAGATCTGGCACGCAAGGTGAGAGAGGTGCTGGACAAATAAGACAAAGATTGCTGTTCAACATATTTTATTCCCAAAAAAGCGAGTTCTTATCAAAAAACCAGTACATACAAAATCAAAACCACAAAAAAGGAGGATTAACATGAAAATCTGTGTTTCGTAGCAGGTCTTTTGCTTATTGCCGGTTGTGCCCTTGATACGGGCGTATCCACAACCTCCCCAGCCGCTGATATTGATGGCACGTGGACTGGAGAATTTGCTGGAGGAATGGGCGGCGAACCCATGACACTTACCTACAATTTCAAAGGGGATGGAGAAACCCTGACAGGGACTGCCAGCGGGGGGCCCGGTCAGTGGATCCCCATAAGGGACGGCAAAATCAACGGCAACAATATTTCTTTTATAGTTGATGTTGATTTCCAAGGAATGAAAATGACGTTTAATTACAAAGGAGTTTTGAAAGGCGATGAAATCGATTTGACTTTTACGACCGAGACGGAGGGCGGTCCCGGCATGGGCGGCGCTCCTCCCCAAAGTTTCACTGTTAAACGCGCAGAATAATCGCTGATTCTATTTGTGCGGACCTGAAACTCATTTGCCGGACGGAAGACTTTTCTTTTCATTGCATGATATATCAAATATAATTTAAGGCAGGGTCAATAACCCTGCCTTTTTTGTTTCAGAAATGACATTATGTTAACCTAATGGATGACTTCTGATATTAATAAAATTCTTATGAACATCATCCGGAGCTTTTGATTAGATCCTTTAGTCGTAATAAAAACAGATGTGCTCAAAGTGAGGATTGGTCATGGATATGAAACTACAGGAACAATTTAGGGTAAAGTGGGAAAAGTACTTCAATGGTGCTGAGTTACCCATCGTTTTTTATTATACCGACGAGAAAAACCGGGGAGAGATGGTTCCTGAACCCTCCGGCCATCAATGCCTCATCGGCGTGTTAGGTAAAGTCAGAAATGGTCAATCCCTCTGTTTTGGCGCCAGTTCCATTGGATGCCCCGGCGCGAAAAGGTATCTGGGTTATGCGACGGAAATCATGCCGGGATTTGAGTATTTTCTCTCTTGCGGCATCGAAGGACGGATTGAAGGGGAGCGCTATAAAAAATCACCGGAGATTGTAAAAGAAACCATGAAAAAGGCCCCATTCTTCGAAGCGCCCGCAAAGTACATCGTTTTCAAGAGATGGGATCGGCTTTCGGAAGAAGATGATCCCGATGTTGTTGTCTTTTTCGCGCAACCTGACGTGCTTTCCGGTCTCTTCACCCTTGCGGGTTTTGAGGAGATTGAATCGGACGGGGTGATTACTCCTTTTGCCGCCGGGTGCGGGTCCATAGTCATGTATCCCTACCAGGAAATGCAGAGGGAGCGACAACGGGGTATGATCGGCATGTTTGACGTCTCAGCGCGTCCCTATGTCGGTCAGAATGAATTGACTTTCGCGGTCCCCATGGAGAAATTCGCCCGTATGGTCCATGACATGGAAGAAAGTTTCCTCATCACCCCATCTTGGGATAAAGTGAGAGGTAGATTGAGTTCCAAAAAATGATTTATGTGGAGAGGGGCCGCTCTTTTAAAATTCAAAAACTCGTTTGTCAATTATATTATTTAAAAGCGTCCCGCTTCACTAAATAGCCAAAGACAAAGAAGTGAACAGACTGGTGGAGCAGTTAAAGGATGATATAAACATGAGTCAACTAAAAACTTGACCCCTTTCTTTTATGAATTGTCAAGGTTAAAGATTTGACCCTCATTCACAAAAGTAGGCAGTTTATTTGCTACCTTTGGCCAATGAATGGCGACTTGGACATTCTCACATCTTCCGGATGCCGAATCTGTTCATCCGGCAGAAAAGGTATGCTCTCCTCCCATTTATCACCAAATATATCAGGGCGTCCTTCGGGAAACATTCTTGGATATGGGACAACCAGCTTAAAAAGTTTTGCAGCAGTTCCGCCCATTATCATATTGATCTCATCCTGTGTCAGCCAGTCCCCAATCCTGCAATCCCGAATTTTATGCCTATCAACTGATGTTACTCCGGAGTTTCCGGAAATCTGGGCAGTTGCCGTATAACCTCTTCTTCAGAAAGGATCTCTTCAATCTCTTCCCGTTCCCGCTGAACATCCTCCAATTCGGTAGTTCGCTCTATCTCATCTATGATAACCGGCTCAATAAATTCTTCCGACTCTTCAGGCCTGATTATCGCTCTAGGATCAACCAGTTCATCTTCGGATATCAGAACACCTTCTTCCGGTACTAATTCCTCCTGCCCGGCTATTATTTCAGGAGGTTCCAATATCCTTGTTTCTCCTCTTACTTCTGCTTCAGGAACTGCTTCATCTCTTGGAATGGGAGTCTCCTTCTTAGGTCTCACTGCACTTGGTTCGGTCACTGTCTCTTCCCCCTCCACTGGTTCAAAAAGAACTATAAATTCCTGTTTTATCACTTCCACTTGATCCGGGGTTACCTCTTCAGGTTCTGTCGCCATTCTCCCCTCCTCGATAATGGTATTCTCAAAGGCCTCAAGGATAGTAGGGGGAGCAGAGGGATCAGCCAGGCTTATTACATCGAGTATGGTTTCATCAAGGGCGGTTATTTCGGAACGATCCGGTTCCACTATAATTATAAAATCAGATCCCCTCACACCGATTATTGCCGTGGACGTCTTTACCTTGAATTCCGAACGCCTGAACTGATACACATTTGAAACTATAAAACGCGCCTTCCCCAATGCCATCTTTAAAAACGAAAACCGGTCCTTCTTTTCTGGTTCATATACACTCTCATTCAGCTCCAGGCTGGTATTGGGAGTTAAAGAAATCATACTCTGATCCTTCAGGTCTAAACGGACATAACCATTATTTCTCGTTACAATCCTATCTCCCTTGTATAGAGGCAGGTTTTTCCCGGCCATATAACCCTTAATTTCCCCGGTATGGATTATCACCGCTTCTCCCCGGATTCGAACAACCTGACCTATCGGAATACCAAGTCCCGGCTTAAACTCCTTTTCCACGGTGAAATCCCCGGATAAGAGGACTTCACGAGATGGACCTTCAGCACCCATCAGGTTACCAGTCCATAAAAGTGCCATTATCATAAAGAATGAAAGAATCGATTTCCTCTTTATATATGTATTCATTCCCATTCTCCTGTTAGAATCTAGCTGTTAATGAAAGTGTGGCTGTTTTTCTCGTATAATCGTAACCACTGATATTTGAATCCCTTTTCGTGTAATCCAGTTCTCCGACCACGCTTAGCCATTCATAATAAAGTTTTCGGCTGACTGATATGGAACTGTTGTATTTGCCATCGTCGCGGGAAACCAGGTATCTTGAATCCGTATTATCATAGTCCCGGTCAGAATATTTTCCCGTCAACTTCAGGATCATTTCCCATGGAACCCTGATAGATATCCCCCCATTGACCTCCCATTCCCTGTATGAATGATCCGGATGAAACGTTGACCTGTCCTCAAAATCCATACCGCCAAACAGGTAACCCATTCTGTCTCCCAGTGTGTAATAAACCTTTATTGAGACATCATTGCTATGACCATCCCGGTTATTATCCTGGAGGTGATTATTGGAATAATAGCTGTAGGAAAATCGGGCCTGAATGTCCTCAGAAACATTATATATCATTTCAGTCTTAAACTGATGCCTTCGAATATACCGGTCTGAATCCAGCCAGTAAAAATGGGGAAGATAGCTCAAGATAATACCAAAGGGATCGTTGTCATATCTCCCGTGAATATTAAAAGTACTGGCCGTCAGGTCATATGTATTCAGATCCTTGTGGCGGGTTTGATAATGACGGTAACCCAGTCCCGCCACATAATTGTCTCTACGTAACAACCTATAATTACCTGAAAAATATCCAATAGTTTTAAAGTCATCCTCATCCGTGAATCGATCTTCATCATCCGGCTCCAGACGTACATTGCTGTCATACCGAATACCAACTTTCGCATACAGACTACAGGGCCTTAAGGCCTTCTTTTGTTTGTTAATGGCCTCAAGCCATTTTATGGAATTCTCTCTGAGAGATTCTGTACGCGCATGGTCTCTGACAAACTCCAGTTTTTCAATAGCCTCATTATAAAAACCCATCTTCAGGTAGCATATACCCGCGTAATAATAACCATTAGTCTTGATTGTGGGACTTTTATCAGAGGCAATGTTAAAATGATTCAGGGCACTGTTATATTGTTCTTCCTTATACAGGCTGATTCCGGCATAGTAGTGGGCTAGTACATTTTCAGGGTCCTCCTCAGCTATCTCCTGGAACAGATCACCGGATATTGAATAATTTTGAGTATGGTAGTTCGCTTGGGCCAGGTCATACTTGAGTCCCGAAATATCAGGATCCTTCTCCCATGCAAATGAAAGATGCGTCATCGCGTCACCGTATCTCTCCATTTTAAGATAGATTTTACCCATAAAGTGTCGATATAGGGCGTTATCACGATTTATCTCCAGAGCCATTTTCAGATTTTTCTCGGCGTCTGTATAATCTTTATCTTCATAGGCAAATACACCCAGGTCATAATATCCACGACCCTTCTCTTTTTCCTGGGCGAAGCATAAAGAACATGACAGAAAAATGATAGGAGATATAATCATTAGAGAGCACATCTTTTTTAACATAATGGTTCCCCAGTGGTAAAAGACCTATATTTAAACTTTTTAATTAAAAAACAATGGATTTAATTTGCACAAACCTTCTA
>CAYQNR010000055.1:0-20351 GCA_964418945.1 uncultured Desulfobacteraceae bacterium | reverse complement strand
CGTACTCATTAACCGGATGAAGCATAAAACATTATTTTGGAGGGAAAATTATGGCAGCAATACCTAACAAGATTCAGACATGGCAGATGGTTCAGCCCACGGTATTTAACAAAGAAACAAAAGAGACAACCCCGGGCAAGCTTGAAAGGACAGAGATACCGGTTCCGGAATTAGCGCCCGGCGAGGTACTCGTGGAGGTGGCAGGATGCGGTGTATGTCATACGGATCTGGGATACTTCTATGACGGCGTACCGACCGTTTCAAAACCACCCCTGACACTGGGGCATGAAATCTCCGGGACCGTTATCGCGGGAGACGACACATGGATCGGGAAAGAGGTAATAATCCCGGCGGTAATGCCCTGCAGGAAGTGTATCCTCTGCAAAACAGGGCGCGGGAACAGATGCCTTAATCAGAAGATGCCCGGTAACAGCATTGGTATCTATGGCGGATTTTCCAGCCATGTCCCTGTGCCCAGCATAGATCTGTGCGAAGTAAAAGACCGCGGTGATATTCCTCTATCCCACTTGGCCGTGGTTGCCGACGCTGCCACAACGCCCTATCAGGCGGCCAAAAGGGCTGATTTGCAGCCCGGAGACAATGTGGTGGTTATAGGAATAACAGGCGGCGTGGGGCAGTATATGGGACAGCTGGCAAGTGCGCTGGGTGCTAAAACAGTTGTAGGAATCGCGAGGAACAAGGAAAAACTTGAAAGGGCCTTGAAGTTCGGTGCAGACTTTGTGATCAATTCCACAGACAAAGACGCGAAGGCTGTCTCCAAGGAATTCAGGGCGATATGCAAAGAGAACGGACTCCCCAATACCGGCTGGAAGATATTCGAGGTAACCGGTGCAAAACCCGCCCAGGAGATCGCACTGACCTTGCTTGGTTTTGTTGGAAAGCTGATCGTTGTAGGGTTCGGGATGGCGAAAGTTGAATATGCCATAGGCCGCCTAATGGCCTTTGACGCGGAAGTCATCGGAACATGGGGGTGCCTGCCCGAATACTATCCCATAGTGCTGGATATGGTCCTCAATGGCAGGATCAACATTGAAGAGTTTGTTGAAACTCGGCCCATGAGCAGTATAGCCGATACATTCGCAGAGGCACATAAGGTTCCGCCCATGAAGAGGATCGTTTTGACGCCGGATTTTTGATTCTGTTTTATGCCGGACTCCACGTGGGCCGGCATAGGAAATATTATTAAACCTATATTAAAAAGGAGGACCAAGACATGTCATTAGATTGGTTAGCGAGAGATAACGAGATTAAGGACCACAACCTTTTTGGAGACGAACACCTCGGGACCGAAGCCCCCTGCACCATATACGAGAAGAAGCCCCTTATCAATCCAAGCACAGGGGAAGCTGTGGAAGGATTAAACGTTGCATGGGTTACCCTGAACAATCCTGCTCAGTATGGATCCTATACGACGGAAATGGTGAAGGGTGTGATTGCAGGAATGCACAAGGGCTCCATGGAGAGGGACGTGCAGGTCATTGTCTTTACAGGCACTGGCGACAGGGCGTTTTGTACCGGTGGGAACACAAAGGAATATGCGGAATATTACTCCAAAAGACCACTGGAGTATGTTCAATACATGGATCTCTTTTCCGGTATGGTGGATTCGATCCTGAAGGCCCGAAAGCCTGTAATATGCAGATGCAACGGCATGAGGATAGCCGGCGGCCAGGAAATCGGACAGGCATGTGATTTTACCGTCGCCGCGGATACGGCCGCCTTCGGCCAGGCGGGGACACGACATGGTTCAACGCCAACCGGCGGTTCCACCGATTTTCTGCCCTGGAATCTGAGCATGGAGCAGGCCATGTGGCAGGCCACGGCCAATGAGATGTGGAGTGCCGCAAAAATGGAGAGGCTTGGCCTTATAACCAAGGCTATCCCCATCAAGAAGAATGACAAAGGGGAATGGGTCCGGGATCCCAGAGTTATAACCGACAAGTATATAGACAACGGGGAGATAGTCTACGGTGAGTTCAAGAAGGGCAGTGAATACAAGGAAGGCAATGCCATGCTGAAAGGACTCGAGACCGACTGGAGCCAGCTGGATGCATTTGTGAACAACATGGCATGGATCTTCACCAATACGACCTTCCTATGCCTGATGAATACCATCGAAAGCATAAGGGTGAAAAAGAAACATTATTGGGATATGTTGAAGGGCGGCCAGATTTACTGGCTTGGCGCCAACATGAACGGTGAGGCATTCATAGGATTCAACACGTTCAACTCCCAAAAGATTACCGGGAAGAGGGAAATGGACTACCTTGCCTATCGTAGGGGGCTGGCGGCAGCGAGGACCTTTGACGATGATTTTTGTGAGGAAGTGATCCCAAAACCCCAAAAGTAATATATAAATCCCTTAAAAATTTTCTTTTCCCGGGATAACCGAAAAAAGGCAGGTATGGCAAGCAGGCCCGCCTGCCTTTTTTAAAGCCCTTTGAAGTTTTTAAAATATAAAAGGAGAGTGAATATTATGGCCTACCAGCATATCAAGACGCAGTTTAAGGACGGACTCGGAACCATTACCCTTAACAGGCCCCCGGTTAATGTCCTGAATATTGCAATGATGGAAGAGATCAATGATGCCCTTGATGCATGGCAGGGCCATAAAGACCTGAAGGTTGTATTATTTGATGCAGAGGGAAAATGCTTTTCCGCCGGGGTGGATGTGGGAGAGCATATGGGAGATACGGCACCCAAGATGATAGAGGTGTTTCACGGTATGTTCCGCCGCATGGACAGCCTGGGTGCGCTGACAACGGCCTCTGTCTATGGTTCATGCCTGGGAGGAGGATGCGAGCTAGCCGTGTTCTGTGATCTGATCATTGCCTCCGAAGGCGCAAAGTTCGGCCAGCCGGAGATTCAGGTGGGTGTATTTCCGCCTATCGCCGCGCAGATCATGCCTCGTATCATAGGTAGAAAGGCCGCTGCTGAGCTGATATTTTCAGGAAAGATAATCTCGGCCGCCGAAGCATTGAATATGGGTCTGATCAACAGGGTGGTAAAAGAAGAGGAACTGGAAAAGGAGACGGAGGCCTTTCTAAAGCCCTATATCAAGCTGAGCTCGGAGGTCCTGAGGATGACCAGAAAGGCCATGATGTCCGGTCTGAGGGATGACCTGGAACCTTCCCTCCAGATCATAGAGGATATCTACATTAATCAGCTCATGAAGACCCATGATGCCCATGAGGGCCTGAAAGCGTTTCTGGAGAAGAGAAGGCCCGAGTGGAAGAACGAATAATCACGCTCTTTATTTTCCCTTTCCACTGAATTGAACAGGGCAAGCTGCGGCGTCATTTGGCAGAAGTATTCCTAAGATCAGCTAATAGATTTTCCAGATCAAGACCATACCTTTGAGCTAAATTTTCTAGTGAATCGAAAAGGGCGTCGCAACATATGCATTCACCTGCCTCCTGCTCATATTTTTTAAACACACCCTCAGTTTGCCTGTGTTTGGATATGATATCCAGAACGGTCATATCAGGTGTGATGGAACCCTGATCATCCGGCATGGTCCAGACAGCTCCTCGCCTCTTGATTATCAAGGCATTCCTCCAGCGCCCTGGGAATATACCGGATTATCTCAGATACGTGGGTTGCGGGTGTTGGCCCTGCATAAAACCCTGACAAACGGTTGGCCCTGGCCGCGATCACAGCGGCCTCCTGGATGCCGATACCTCCCTCAATAAGGGCGGCGGCTATACCGGTCAGGGTATCCCCCGTTCCTCCAATGGCTTCCAGCACCTCTTCCATTGGGCTGTCAATAGTGGCCCGGATTGCTTGGCTGTCGGCCACATAGTCCTGTTCTCCCTTGACCAAAAGGTATTGCGGGGCGTTATTATGCCGGTAGGCCCGGCTGATAAGCTCGGGCACCCTGTTTTCCTCATGCAAGATAAATCCCCTGGTGTAAAAGGGGTGTGGGGCCTCCTCATCCGCCAGAAAGGCCAATTCTCCCACATCCGGGGTAAAAAGATCATATTTGGACGCCTCACCGCTCATCTTGGCCACATACATGAATCCGGCGTCCGCTATCAGTATGGGCCTGTCTTTCATCTCTTCAACAGCAAAAAGCACTCTGTTATGCCAATCCACATCCGGTTGAAGGTAGTGAAAGGCTATGGTATTAAAACTAGTCTGTCCCAGGGTTTTTGAAAGGTGTTCATACAGGAGACGGCTCCCGTTTCCCAGGCCCGTGTCCCCGACAAGATACCCGAAAGGGAGAGGATGTCCGAGCGTTTGGCACGTCTTTATGGCAGCAGCTAGAAGTGCGGGTGTCCCGCGTTTTATTGATACAGGGCTTCCCTGAATGATTATGCGGTCATCTTCCAGAGTCACCTCGCCTTTAACCATGGGGAAATCCTTATCCGGCACTGTCCCAACTACCGCGAGCATCTGTTTTTTATCTCCTCGTACGCCAGTTGAAGGGCGTATCCGCAGAGGGTATGCCCGATCTCTCTCGGGCTTGGGGCATCCTTGAGGGACTTGCCGATCATCTCTTGCGCTAGATAGGGGATATCAGGGCAGCCTCCGCCCGACACATTGACTATGATAAGGGTCTCTTTATCAATGGTTAATTTCATGTTTGCGGCCCTCACCATGAGGTACCTGCCGAAGTC
This sequence comes from uncultured Desulfobacteraceae bacterium, assembly GCA_964418945.1. Taxonomy (GTDB): domain Bacteria; phylum Desulfobacterota; class DSM-4660; order Desulfatiglandales; family HGW-15; genus CAYUYB01. Next base: position 15,711 of record CAYQNR010000055.1, on the reverse strand, counting down.
CTTATTCTGAAAAATATTGACTGGCTTCAGAAGGGGGCTGCTGACAGGAACCACTTCCAGGGGCCGGATCCCGTCTTTTCCGAGTATATTCAGAATTCTCAATTCTTCGATAAGGGGAAACTCAATAACCAGATCACATCCTTTCCGGATTTCAGGAGGAGGACCCATGACTTTTATGTCCCATCCCGAGGTCTTAAGAAGATTCTCCGCCCGGATCACTTCGCTGGTGTTTTCAAACACCAGGATTCCCCTATCAAGCCCCTGACCGGCCGGAACGGAACTTGATGTCTCCCTTTTTAAAAAGCCAAATAAGGACATGCCTATTCCTTTGAAACGGTAACACAATACCCTATACCGTCGGGTTGAACGTCCTTTATTCTCCAGCCCTGACTCTCGGCCGCCCTGCTAACGTTTTCCTTGGAAGTATCCGTATCCACCAGAATAACGATCTCCCCTTTGCCCACCTTTCTTATCTCGTCCATAGTCATCAGTACAGGCTGCGGACAGCTCAGACCTCTTGCATCAACTGTTGTGCTCATTTAAGACTCTCCTTCTCATGGTAAAACCGATAAACAGGCAAACAATGAGTCCGATTATCACGGCTGCAATCCCGTGGGTGCCCACCCCGTTTGGTGAACTGGCCAGACTGAAATTATGGGAAAAGCCGGCGCCCACAATCATGCCCATGACAAACACGGCAGAATCGCCGTCGCCTTCACCGGCAAGAAAGAGTTGGCGGCCCGGGCATCCCCCTGCCAGGGCAAAGGCCAGGCCAGCCACCACCATGCCTCCGAAGTTCCAGATATGCATGGTATGGGCTACGGGCTGTCCGGCAAAGCCTGGATGAAATTGCCGTACAATAAGGTTAGTTATAAAGGCAAAAACCTCTAAGGTAAGGAGACCCATGAAGAGATGCGTCTGCCGGAAGAGTATCAGGTCCCTGAAGGCCCCCATTGTGCAGAAACGGCTTCGCTGGGCAATAAACCCTATGGCAAGGCCCACTGCCAGGGAGATGATAATCGCGGCGTGCTTGGAACCCGGTCCTTTAAGACTGTAAAACAGGACCCCACTTTTGGCCTCGCCCTTAACCTGGGGATAAATAAGCATTAAGACAAAGAACCCCAGCATTGTTAAAGGCATCAGCCATCCTACGGACGTGTATGTCTTTTCAGTACGCCCCAGGTTATAACCGTTTTTGAGGAAAAGAGTGCCGATCCATATACCGACGATTAGACCGGCCAGTCCCAAAATCGCGTTGCCGTCACCGCCCGCAAGACGTAAAAGTGCCCGCCACGGACATCCTAAAAAGACCAGGGCACCTATCATAGCAAAGGCGCCTAAAACGAATCTTACAATAGGAGCGGAGCCTGCCCTGGGCCGGAACTCTTTGAAAATATAAGCTCCTATTAAAGAGCCCAGCACAAAGCCGATGATCTCCGGTCTCATATACTGAACCACTTCCGCGCGGTGAAGGCCTACGGCACCTGCAATATCCCTCTCGAAGCAGGCTACACATATGCCCATGTTTCCGGGATTTCCCCATTTCTGTAACAGGGCGGCAAATATCCCTATAAAGGCTCCCACACTGATAATACCCCACTTAGTCGCGAAAAAGTTTTTCAATTGAGCCATAAATCCGTCCTTGGTTTTGTTTCTGCAGATGTTTATCAATGATCCGGACAGATAGTCGAAATCGATAAATTGCTTCATCTCTAATTTTGATAATATTCCACCATGTGAATCTACACATAAAAAGCTTATATATTGATAACCTTATCCTCCAGTTGCATAGCGTAACAATATCGAGCATATTAGTAATTTCACCTACCTGTTCTTGATCCGGAAGATTAGAATGGCTAAAGCATGTGCCGCAAACCGGGACTAAAATTTATAACCCGCCCATATCCTGATGCTGTTCAGGTCATCGTTAATGGTCGCCCCTTTCCAGCCCCCTATGCCGTTATGGTCGGAATTAACATAGGCCCCGAAGATGGTGACATTTTTAAACCCCGTATATTTTACTGTCAGCTCTTTGGATGTTGATTCATTATTCGGCATGGCAGAAGAATTGCCGCCATGGTCATAATAACCGAAACTCGCAGTGATATTGAGACTATCAATGGGAGTTAGTCCAAAAGAGAATTTGTAAGAATCAGTATCAGTGGCTCCGGCTATATCCGCGTCCCCGGACATTGTAGCAGTGTAGAGTGGTGTCTTGCACCCGTTGTCCGTAAATTTTGCGGCATTTAATGTGCCGTCATCAACCGTACTGTAGGCCGCGGAAAGGTCGAACATCCCCAGTTTTGATGATATCTTAAAACCGAAGGCGTTGGTTTTTTTGGTAGTAATTGCATCCGGGTTAAAAAACATGTATTGTCCGGCCAGATTAACTAGATTCATTTTAGTTGTTGCCTCAAGGTATAAAGCATTGACATCTGAAACATCGTCAACATGGTAATAGTAACCGCTTAATGTTGTATCGGGCAGGGATTTGTTGATCACTCCCAGCATGAGGCCACCATCTTCCGCGATATCCTCAAATTTGTCGCTTTTGAGTTTTCTTTCCTCTGTTACGTAACATATCGCAACCGTTGTATCCTGTATATCGCTGTTCTGCACCAGGATAGCCTCAAAGTTGTTCGGAAACACGGCCCACCCGTCACTATTTAGAAGAGGTGATTTAAGGTCTTGCCTTCCGATATTAATCAAAGTATTTTTTGATTTATACGAAAGGAATGCCTCACCCAGCCAGGTGGCGGTTTCGCTGTGATCTACACCATGGATACTGTTGTTGGCAAAGGTGTCATAGGCGCTCAAATCGTCAATGGCAAAGAAATTAAGCTTGGCGCTGAAACCACGGTAACTGCCCGTGGTGTAACCCAGGCCAAGGCCTGCATCAAATACACTGTTTTCTTTATTAAAGATTTTATTGTCACCGGCATCATTATCATTCGTTTGATACCATAACTTCAGCTCGCCGTTTATTTTTCCCTTTTTTAAGGATTCAGAGATGGAATCATCAGCGTATGCATTTACAAATCCAAGCAAGACGGATAAACAGATTACCATAGCAACTACAGAGCACTTCATTCTCATCATTTTATTTCTCCTTTCTTTTTCACTATTGGAGCGATCGAAAATAGTGATTTGTATTTTCGATCATTTAGGTATGTGCCTTTTCGGTTTCCCCTAGCCTACCGGACCCGGGCAGAGGCATTTATAGTGCGTCATGTAAAAGCGAAAAGGTAAAACATAGGAAGACTCCTTATGGGGATACATTATTGTTGAGTATTCTTTAATGAAGGTATTCCGATTTGTCAAACTGGAAATTCCGATAATAAGGGAGAGCAATTCAGGAAAAACCGATAAAACGCCGCGCAATCATGAAACGGGGGGATAAGCATTAGAGGGGGCTGACACCTGCCGACAGGAATTCAAGCATGGCCTGGCACAGGGGAGAAGCAGTTCTCCTCCTGTCCCTGATGAGGTAAAAAGTACGTGTCATGGAGGGAAGTTCTTTGACTTTTATTGTCTTAAGGATGCCGGCCTTTATTTCGGTTTCCAGTGCGCATGTAGAAAGTATGGATACGCCAAGGCCGGATTTAATCCCTTCCTTGACCGAGGTTGATGTGCCAAGTCGGGCTATAATATTCAGGGCATTAGCCCCGCCAAGACCGTAATCCCTGAGATATTCATCCATGATACTTAAAGTTGCAGACCCGGCTTCCCTTAAAATAAAAGGCTCTTCCAAAAGCTCCTGAAGCGTGATCGATCTCTTTTTTGACCACCTGTGATTAGCGGGCATTGCCAGGACCAAGTCATCCTTCCATAGATTATAATGCAATAGGTTCTCGTGGGGGCTCTTAGAGCCGACAATGCCAAGCTCAAGGTCTCCCTTTAACACAAGGGTTTCGATCTCTTTAGTATCAGCGACGGTAAGTATGACCGAGACAAAAGGATATTTTTCATGAAACATGACGATTTTTTTGGGTAGGATATATTCTCCAGGGATGGTACTTCCGCCTAAATGGATTTCACCCTGTTTCACACCCAGAAAATTTTCCATTTCCAGGCAGGCTGTATTTTTCATGTCCAGAAGAAGGAGGGCGTGTTTATAAAGGAGCTCTCCCGCCTTTGTGGGGACGATCTGTCTGCCCAGACGATCAAGAAGCCTGGCCCCCACAGCCTTTTCCAGGTTGGCGATCCTTTCACTCACGGACGCCTGGGCGAGAAATACAGCATCGGCCGCTTTAGAGAAACTCTGCAACTGAACCACCTTGCAGAAGATCTCCAATTGTCGCAAATCAAAATCTACAGATGGCATTTGTTACTCCAGGATTTATTGAGTATGCCCTGACCCCTGCTCCTAATCTTGATATGGCCTCTCCATCAGGGTGACAGGAATTTCCATTAGACGGCCGTTCCTGTAAATCTTCAGATTAACCGTATCACCGACCTTCTTTTCTCTGAGAATAGCTTCGAGATCTGATTCATCATAAATGGGTTTATCATCAATGGCGGTGATAATATCACCGCCGATCAAAAGCCTGTAGCGGCCCATAATTACGCTCCTGTCACCCCCTCTCAATCCTGCCCGATCAGCTGGACTTCCAGGGACCACCTGAACGATTAACACACCATTATCAACCCCGAAATCCAGGTATCCTGACAACTGGCTTATGGATATCTGGCTAATGCCCAACCAAGGTCTGGCTACCTTGCCCGAGGTAATCAACTGGGCGGCGATCTCCCTGGCCCGGTTAATGGGTATGGCAAAGCCTATGCCCTGGTATCCCCCGGAACGAGTATAGATTACCGTATTGATGCCTATGACTTCACCGTTGGAATTCAAGAGAGGCCCCCCTGAATTGCCCGGATTTATCGCAGCATCGGTCTGTATAAGGTCATCGATCTGGACGTTATCCCCGGTTATTATGGACCTGTTCAGGGCGCTTACTATCCCGGTGGTAAGGGTATGACCGAATCCAAAAGGATTGCCTATGGCTATAGCCTTTTGCCCCACACGGATATTATCGGAATCTCCAAGGGGAGCGATTACGTCTATCCCTTCCGAAGGGATCTTAATGACGGCAATATCTGAATCCGGATCACGGCCTACCAGTGTAGCGGACAGTTTGATATCTCCTGACATGGTAACGACAATATCCTGGGCGTTTTCCACCACATGGTTGTTGGTCAGGATATAGCCGTCCCTGTCTATTATAAAGCCGGAGCCCTGGCCCTCCGTGGGGATTATCTGCATCCAGAAATTGACGCTCAAGGTTGTGGTGGTGATATTGACCACAGCGGGATGGATTTTTTGAAATACATCGACATTGATCTCCTCATCGACGGATATGATAATGGGTCTGTTCTCCGTGGAATCTGCTGTCTGGATGAATTCCAGTGATTCAAGAGCAGGTCTTGTTTGGAGAAGCGTGGAGATATCATCCTTTTTTTGCCATATGAACAAAAAGAGGATTATGAGTGCCAGCCATATATATTTCCATAGTCTTTTGTCCATAACCGTTGCCTATAATTTGTTAAAAAGGTTTGGGGTTAACAGAAGAACACATATTGCCCGGGATTGACTCGATTCTTGAATATGTTAACAAACATACAATATCTTAACACAGAATAAAACCTAAAAAGCAGCATAAAATAAACTAGCTGATCTCTGCATCATCAATCCGCACAAGGGATTTTAGCTTATTTTGGAATAATCATCTCACAAAATAGCCGATTTTAACCACTGTATTCTTTATAAAGTTTATGGTAAAAAGCTGGATCAGCCGTTTATCAATAGGTAATATTCGAAGTACAAAAATTTTGTTCAGCCGATTAATGAGTACGCCAGTTAATGATATCCAACTATTTTGCGCTATATGGCCCATGGGGTTCTCTTTTAAGCGGCGAACTCGTTTATGTGCACTGACCCTGCACAAAACGAGACGAGGCGGGCGGGTAGCCTTTTCCAGACTTGGCCGGACTCGAGAATTCTCTATTATCTCATAAGTATTCCGCCCGCCTGGGTGGCACTTTACGTAGTTAGCATGCTGTTAATGTTTTCGCCGTGGCAAAGAGAACCCCATGGACCATTAAGGTATTTATAAAAAAGTTTAATCTTTTACTTCTTTACGTACTCATTAACCGGATGAAACAAAAATTTTAAATTAGATCATCTCTGAAAAATTGGTCGATTACAAGGATTCCATGGGTCAAGAGTTCAAGTAGGCTAACACTTGAATTTTAGACCAATTTTTCTAGACTAATTGGAAGAAGAGCCTACAATAAATATTCCAGGATAAAACGGAGGCATGAAATGAAAAGATCCGGGAACGCGTCAATTATCATTTTACTATCTCTAATAATTATTTCGGTAATTTCCGTTCAGGCTGTTAATGCGGATGACGGGGAGGGCAAGGTTTATACCCTGGATGAGAGTATCAGGGAGGCATTTGAAAAGAACTGGGCCATTAAGGAGAAAGAGGAGAAGATCGAAGAGAATGGATTTGTGGAAAAGCAGGCCAAAGCCGGCTTTTTACCCACATTCAGCACTTCTTACAGTTATACCAGGCTTGGTGAAAAAATGACTATCAAATCACCGGCCTTTACAGCTTTTGCCGGGGGAGCCGGCGGCTCGGAGATAGAAATCGGGTCCCAGAACAATTATCAATGGAGAGGATCGATTACCCAGCCTTTGTTTACAGGTTTTGCCCTGACCAGTTCACTTGAGCTGGCGAAGCTGGGCATAGATCAATCAAAAATGGACCTTGAGATAGAAAAGCTTGACTTGGCGTTAGGGGTGAAAGAGGCCTATTTCAATATATTAAGGGCTGATAAGGGGATAGATGTCGCAGAAAAGGCTGTCGAATCATTAAAGTCCCATCTTGAAGTGGCAACCAATTTTTACGAGGTGGGGATGATCCCAATAAATGACCTGTTGAAGGCGGAAGTGGAGCTGGCAAATGCTCAACACGACCTAATAAAGGCCCAGAATGCATCGCAGTTTGCTAGGGCCTCCTTTAATAACCTATTGGCAAGACCGATCAACAGTGAAGTAGAGATTGAAGACATACTGATCTATCAGCCGGAGAATCCCGATTTTGAAGATTATTTAAATATGGCCCTTAAGAATCGGCCTGAGATAAAAACACTTGAAATAGGTAGTATGCAGATTGATCAGCAGATTAAGTTAGCAAAGAGCGAATATTATCCCGAGATTGCGTTGACTTGCGACTATATTAAGGAAGGGGATACTCCTGGCGTATCAGGTAGCCTATTTCATGAAGCAAGTACTTGGCAGGCCGTTTTAGGTCTTTCATGGACCTTTTGGGACTGGGGCAAAACAAGGTCCTCAGTGAGGCAGAATGAGAGCCTTAAGAGACAGCTGGTCCAGACAAAAAAGATCTTGGAAGATGGGATTGAACTTGAAATTAAAAAGGCTATTCTGGATCTCCAGGAGGCGGAGAAAAATATGCCGACCGCCAAGAAGGCTGTTCAACAGGCTGAAGAGAATCTTAGGGTAAGTGAGGAGCGTTACAAGACTCAGGTAACTACATCTACGGAGGTCCTTGACGCCCAGACACTTCTTTCACAGGCGAGGATGAATTACGATAATGCCTTATATGATCATAATCTGGCAAAAGCTATGTTATTAAGGACCATTGGGGAGTATTAGGGCAGATAAAAGGGATTAAGTCGTTTGTTGGAACAAAGATAAATAAAAGAACTGGCAGGGAATAAGACCCGGCGCAAGGTTCATGGCGCAAGGCTCAAGGTAAAAAGCGGTAATTCTTTAAAGATTTTCCCTGCGCCCTGTGCCTTGCGCCGTGCGCCATTTCGCTTTCAGCAAGAGCTGGCGGGCTTCTTGATTGGCTGAAAAGACTTATAGTATTCCAATATTGAGAACACTATGATCCAGATATACCGGTTATCAAAGAGCTTTGGGACGAATATCGTCCTGGATAATATAGGCCTTAGGATTAGAAGAGGTGAATTTGTCTTTATCACGGGCCCGAGCGGTGCCGGCAAGACAACCTTTCTGAGGCTTATCTTCGGTTCTGAGCGACCCGCGAGCGGCCAGATATTGATTAACGGGATTAATCTGACCCGGATCAGGAAACCGAATCTGGATTTGTTACGCAGGAAGATAGGGTTTGTATTTCAGGACTTTAAGCTTTTGAATAATAAAACGGTATACCAGAACGTTGCCTTGGCTTTGGAGGTTACGGGAGAAAGGCCGACCATCATCCGCAAAAAGGTCCATCAGGCCCTCAGAGCCGTTAATTTGGCTAAAAAACAGAAGGCCTATCCGTTACAGCTTTCGGGGGGCGAGCAGCAAAGAGTAGCCATAGCAAGGGCCATTATTAATGATCCCCTGATCCTTATCGCGGATGAGCCTACAGGAAATCTGGACCCGGATATAACCAGAGAGATTATACTGCTATTTCGAAGCATTAATCTAAGGGGTACGACTGTAGTCATAGCTACCCACAGCAGAGAGTTATTGAGGGACACAGGGCAAAGGATTATAGCCTTAAACCAGGGAAAGATAACTGAAGAGATTAGAGAATGAGAGCAAGAATCTGGATCTATTATTCTAAAACTGCGGTTCAGAACATATTGAATAACCGTTTGATCCATATGATCAGCATGGGTACCATAACAATATCCATGCTGCTTTTGGGATCATTCATGCTTCTGTCGGTCAACCTAAACAACTGGTTGAAAGAATGGGGAGAAGGCCTTACCATGTCGGTCTATCTGGAGGATGGAATAGATGAAAAGGATAAGCAGAACATAGAAAAAAAATTGTTGAATATTCAAGGTGCGGATATAAAGGGATTTATCTCAAAAGAACAGGCAATGATTCATTTAAAGGAAAGTCTGGGCGCCCAGAGCGGGTTGCTGGACGGCCTAAAAATGAACCCTCTTCCGAGTTCATTTGAACTCGTTTTCAAGGAGGTGGATGATCCTGGAATCGATCCCCGGCAGATAAAAGGTTCTTTGGAAGAGATGGAGGGGGTCGATGAAGTTCAATATAGCGAGCAATGGATAGAGCGGTTTGAAGGAGTAATGTTCGTATTCCGGGTCGTAGGTTTTATAATTGGGGGTCTTCTTTGTATCGCGGTCCTTTTTATCACCGCTAATACCATAAAGCTGGCTATCTATTCGCGGCGAGATGAGATAGAAATATATAAACTTGTTGGCGCAACAGATTCGTTTATTAAAATCCCATTCCTTATAGAAGGCGCTATCCAGGGAATACTCAGCGGTTTAGCTGCCTTTATTATCCTTTTCTTTGTTTACTTGGTCTTTTCGGAAAAAACAGTCCATTTGTTGGGCCTGCCTGTAATTGAGATAGCCTTTTTATCATTTAAAAACGCGTTATTTGTCGTTCTACTCAGTCTTTCCCTGGGTTTTACGGGTGCGCTGATTGCTATAGGACGGTTTTTCAAGGCATGAAATGAGACTATCTCCTGTTAAAAGTCTTTATATTTTTAGTATGTTTTTGCCTATTTTTATTTTGGGATTGCCTTCCCCTACCACCGGCTTGGCTGAATCTGAAGAAGAGATAAGTCAGATGGAGCAGATTGTCGAAGATCTGCAGAGAGAAAAAGAGCAATATAAGATCTTTGATTTAAAGGAAAAAGGTCTCCTAGAACAGCTTTCATCCCTTGAAAAGCATATCATGGAAAGAAGGATTATATTAAAGGAGTTAGAGGAGGAGATTCAAATCAGAAAAGCAGAATATAAGGAGCGGCAGGGACATCTCAAGGAATTAGATGATGCTTTAACTCAGATGGAGGATTTGCTGGGTAAAAGACTTGTCGCATTTTACAAATACGCCAGAAGGGGTTATATCAAAATCCTTGTAACCACGGGGGGGCTGGATCAGTTAAATCACAGGATAAAATATCTCCGGGTTATCCTGAATGAAGACCGTCGGATAATGGAAGAAACAGCCGAAAAAAAGGAGAATTACCGGAAAGGGGTATTTTTGCTGGAGGAAAAACTAGCAGCCATAGCTGAACTGGAGAAGGAGGAGAAGCTCCGTGTATCCGAACTGAAGGAAGATGTTGAAGAAAAAGTGTTGTTGCTCGCGAAGATTCATAGGGAAAAGGAGTTTTATGAGATCGCGGTAAGGGAATTAGAAGCAGCCGCCAGAGATTTAAAGGAAACCCTATTAAACCTGGAAAGCGATGAACAGAAGAGGCAGGGGTTGCCCACAAATTTTGTGAAGGCAAAGGGGAAATTACCTCTTCCCCTTAAGGGAGAGATCGTAAAAGAGAGTGAAAAGTCAGGGGAAAAGGATTTTAATACACTCAAAGGAATCTATATCAGGGGTAATTTCGGATCGGATGTAAAGGCTGTTTTCCCGGGAAGGGTTGATTTTTCCGGCCAGTTAAAGGGCTACGGACAGGTGGTTGTGATAAATCACGGTTCCCGGTTTTATACTATCTCGGCATATCTGCTGAAGAGGAACAAACTGGAGGGTGAAATGGTAGCAGAAGGCGAAGTAATCGGACAGGTCGGTGAGACGGGCATGTTAACCGGACCGGCGCTATACTTCGAGATAAGAGAAGCAGATACAAACCTGGAGCCCCTGGAGTGGCTAAAAGTTGATTGACCTTTGATTATATACTGGGATAAAATACAAAAATTACTATATGTGAGGGCAATAAGATGGCATCAAATAAGAAAAAGTTATTCCTGAATATAACTGTTATCGCCTTTTTAATCCTTGGTATGTTTTTTATAAATAACAAGATTAGAGATGTTAAGGCGGATACCAGTGAGATATACAAGAATATAGAGGTGTTCACCGAAGTATTGAGCCTGGTTGAAGAAAATTATGTGGAACCTCGAGAATCAGAGGAACTTATAAATGGCGCAATAAAAGGATTGGTGGGGAGTCTTGACCCACATTCTTCATATATGACCAAGGAGGAACATGAGGATCTGCTCATTGCCACGGAAGGTAGCTTCACCGGCATCGGTATTGAGATAACTATAAAAGAAAATGTGCTCACGGTTGTTTCACCCATAGAAGATACACCGGCTTATAAGGCAGGATTAAAGGCCGGAGACAAGATAGTGAAGATAGGAGATAAAATTACAAATGATATGACCTTAACGGATGCCGTAAAACTTATAAGGGGTAACAAGGGGACGGAAGTGACCTTGACCATAAGTCGTGAAGGCGTGGATAATCCGCTTGTATTTGAGATAACCAGGGATGTGATCCCTTTGAGGAGTGTCAAGAGTTGTTTGCTTGATTATAATATAGGGTATGTCCGTATCTCTAATTTTCAGGGCAAGACTGCGGAGAACCTGATCGCGGCCTTGGATGGTCTTGAGGAAGAACAGGAATTAAAAGGATTAATATTGGATCTTAGAAACAATCCAGGAGGGTTGCTGGAGCAGGCGGTAATGGTGTCGGACGAATTCCTGGATTCGGGAGTAATTGTTAGCACCAGAGGCAGAAATGAAGAGCAGAATATGAAGGAATATGCCGAGGAGAACAAAAAAGAGAGAAATTACCCGATAATCGTGCTGGTCAATGGTGGTAGTGCAAGTGCTTCGGAGATTGTTGCGGGTTCCCTGCAGGACAACAAAAGGGCCCTGATACTGGGAACGAGGACTTTCGGAAAGGGATCTGTACAGACGGTCCTAGCTCTCTCGGATGGCTCCGGTCTGCGTTTGACTACCGCCAGGTATTATACCCCGAGCGGCCGGTCAATTCAGTTAAGCGGGATATCCCCTGATATAGAGATACCCTATGTCCCTCAAGACAAAGAGGCAGAGGATGAAACCCCTCGTTTTATGAGAGAGGAAGACCTGGAAGGTCATATGCAGAACGAGGAGTCTGAAGAAGAAGGGATTGAGGAAGAGGGTAAAGAAATGATTGAGGAAGAGGGTAAAGAAATGATTGAGGAAGACATGGAAGAAGATGCGAAGGAAGATGTGGGGGAAGATGCGGATAATGAAGAGGAAGCTTCCGACCTACTGCTTAAGGCAGCCCTTGAGAAAGATAATCAGGTTCTACAGGCCGTTCAATTGCTTAAATCCTGGGATGTTATATTAGGAATCAAGACCAGCTTGTGAATAAACTGGTTCATCATTCGTCTTCGTGCTTCTTTGTTTGGTATTCTGTCCTCCATGGGTCTTTGGTTTCAACCTTTGATATTGATTCTTGGTCTGTAACTCTCGGCAATGAAGCCTGTTTAATCCCGGTAAATATCCCTGGTTAGTGCGGTCTATTATATGGATACCAGAGTAACATAAGACTGCTAATCTCCGGTTCGTCAATGTTAATCAAAAAAAGAGGTCTTTTCCTCCTAAGCTCAATCTTCCTGGCGTTTTTAGTTATCCTGGGATTGGCCCTTTGTTTCCCTAATATCACCACCAAGACGCCTTTCACCTTGTATGAAGAGATTTATTCTGTATCCTCCGAGTTCAACGACAAAATCGGCGAGATCGATAAAGTGGTCTATGGGGCCCTTTTTCAGATGGGGGTTGAAGAAAAAGATGTCTTTTTTTTAAACGTAATACCAAGTTATGAAAGGGAATATGAATGGGATTACACCGAGTTGTTAATAAATTTGCCTAACAGGGAACACGCTGTTGCCCTCCAAAAGATAATAGATGTTGGATTATGGGAGTTAGGGCCATCGGTAACCTTTGATACGGAAATGAGTTCAGCCAGCGAGATTGTCTACCGTATCTATGTGCTCGGACTTTTTGTCCATAAAATAGGATTAAGGTATGGAGAGCAGTTAAAGATAGACCGTGAGGCTGTCCCGAAAGTTGCGATCATCATCGATGATATTGGCTATGATACGGATCTGGCGATATCTTTTATGGAGCTTGATATACCTTTAAGCCTTTCGGTTCTCCCCTGGGCCCCTCGCACCGAAGAGATAGTCAATATAGCAAACAGCAGGAGGTCGGAATTGCTTCTACATCTGCCCATGCAGCCGAAAAACTATCCTGATTTGGATCCTGGGCCCGGGGCCTTGTTAGTTGATATGGATGAGCAGAGGATAAGAAGCATTATTGGTGAGGATATAAAGCAGGTTCCGGGACTTCGGGGTGTGAACAATCATATGGGATCGTGTTTTACTGAAAGATCCGATAAGATGAGAATAGTATTGGAGGAGGTAAAAGAACGGGATTTGTTCTATTTAGACAGCAGGACAACCACCAGGACTGTAGCCTTTGATCTTGCTAAAGAGATGGGTGTGCCCGCGGTAAAAAAGAGCATTTTTTTAGACAATGAGGTGTCTTCAGCAGCAATAAAACTGCAGATGGAAAGACTTCTCGGGATAGCAAGGTCTTCTGGTGAAGCTGTAGGCATAGCTCACCCTCACAAGGAGACGGTGAAGGTTATACAAGATTATACCTACAAGCTGAAGACGGAGTTTAAGGTAGTTCCTGTCTCTGAATTGGCAGAGTAGGCTTTTTATTAACTAGGACAAAGGAGCAAACAGTTGAAAGTCCCCTTACTCGATTTAGGAACACAATATAAGAATCTTGAGGATGAGATAATGTCGGCGACCGAGGCAGTCTTCCGGTCCCAGAGGTTTATCCTAGGCCCTAGGGTAGAGGAGCTTGAAGAAAAGATAGCCGAATATTGCGGCTGTCGATATGGCGTAGGGGTATCTTCAGGCACGGACGGCCTGTTAGTCTCTCTAATGAATGCGGGCGTGAAATCCGGTGATATGGTTATTACCACCTCCTACACGTTTTTTGCAACCGTGGGGGTTATTATGCGGTTGGGCGCTTTGCCTGTCTTTGTGGATATAGATAGGGAGACCTATAATATGGATCCTGATAAACTGGAGGAGTTATTGGGTTCCATGGATGAAGAAAAACGAGCTAAGGTTAAGGCTGTTTTACCCGTACACTTATACGGACAATGCGCCGATATGGAGAAGATCATTGAAACAACCCGTATATATAATCTAACCGTGGTCGAGGATGCGGCGCAGGCCATAGGGGCCGAATACAGATTCAGTGACGGCTTAATAAAGAGGGCTGGTTCCATGGGAGATTATGGCTGTTTCTCTTTTTATCCCACAAAAAACCTGGGGGCCTTTGGTGAGGGAGGGATGGTGGTCACGGATAACGAATACATATGTAATATGCTGAAAATACTACGTAATCATGGTGATGTGGGGAGGTACAGCCATAGTTATATCGGGGGAAATTTCAGACTTGATGCCCTGCAGGCCGCAATATTGCTGGTTAAGTTGAAATACCTGGATGATTGGACGGAGAGGCGAAATAAAAATGCAAATACCTACAGGGAATTATTTAAAGATGCGGGCATTCAGGATATTTCTTTGCCGTTTGAAAAGGAGCACCGGCATATCTACCACCAGTTCGTGATAAGAGTAAAGGATAGAAGAGATGAATTGAAAAGGTTTTTGATAGATAACGGGATAGGCTGCGAGGTATATTATCCCATTCCGCTTCATATGCAGGAATGTTTTAAGAATTCAATGAGTTATAACAGAGACGATTTTCCTGTTTCAGTGGAAGCATCTGAGAGCACCCTTGCGTTACCGATATATCCTGAGCTGTCAATGGACCAATTAAGATATGTTGTTGATACTATTAACAAATTCAAAGAGACAAACTAAAGTTCTGTCCTTTTCTAAAAAACCAAAAAAATACTTGACATATAAGAATGAAAAGTTTAAGTCTATTGATCCCTTTTGGGAGATCTGTGTGAATAATTCTGTTGACAAGAATCTTATGAGGGATTAAAATTTATTTGGTATTTGTTCTTTGAAAACTAAATAGTGATGCCGCTTGGGTCAATAGAAAAATAAACCATTTAGGTTAAATTATGCAGTTTAACTGGAGAGTTTGATCCTGGCTCAGAATGAACGCTGGCGGCGTGCATAACACATGCAAGTCGAACGAGAAATCGGGCACTCAGGCAACTGATTGCTTGAAAGTAAAGTGGCGCATGGGTGAGTAACGCGTGGGTAACCTGCCCTTGAATCCGGGATAACTTCGCGAAAGCGTTGCTAATACCGGATATTGTTCCCAAGGCTGTGGCTTTGGGAATGAAAGGTGACCTCTTCATGAAAGTTGGTGTTTAAGGAGGGGCTCGCGTACCATTAGCTTGTTGGTGGGGTAATGGCCTACCAAGGCGACGATGGTTAGCTGGTCTGAGAGGATGATCAGCCACACTGGAACTGAAACACGGTCCAGACTCCTATGGGAGGCAGCAGTGAGGAATTTTGCGCAATGGGGGAAACCCTGACGCAGCAACGCCGCGTGAGTGAAGAAGGCTTTCGAGTCGTAAAGCTCTGTCAAGTGGGAAAAATGCCTTTTGATTAATAGTCAAAGGGTTTGATGGTACCACTAGAGGAAGCACCGGCTAACTCCGTGCCAGCAGCCGCGGTAATACGGAGGGTGCGAGCGTTGTTCGGAATTACTGGGCGTAAAGGGCGTGTAGGCGGTATGGTAAGTCGGACGTGAAAGCCCTGGGCTTAACCCAGGAAGTGCGTTCGATACTGCCATTCTTGAGTATGGGAGAGGAGAGTGGAATTCCCAGTGTAGAGGTGAAATTCGTAGATATTGGGAGGAACACCCGTGGCGAAGGCGACTCTCTGGACCAATACTGACGCTGAGACGCGAAAGCGTGGGGAGCAAACAGGATTAGATACCCTGGTAGTCCACGCCGTAAAC
>CAYQNR010000054.1:0-21881 GCA_964418945.1 uncultured Desulfobacteraceae bacterium | reverse complement strand
ATGTCCCGGCACACCGGGATCCCCTTCAATAATTACCGGGCAAGGCCCCGAACCAGTGGGCGACTTCTGGGCATATATGTTTGGCACTATCAGGTTTAATGCACATATCAGAATGCAGATCCATCGAAACATATTCATTTCCTCCTGTTTAAGCGATTATAAATATTTCTCCTGTATTGTACTAATTTGAAATAGAAGACAAGCAGTGACTTAACCGCTGACTCTCGTCAGTTCAGGACATGCTTTGAGTGTTCTTTAAAGAAATTAAAAATTTCCGTTATTGTTTACCTTTATGCTTTAATTGCCGATTTGCCCCATGTTTTTTCTCTCGACTTCCCATTCCGGGTCAATGCAAAGTCCGCATTTGTCGCCAAGGAACATTTCGCCAGCCTTTTTGTTACCCTTGAGCTGCCACAGAAGCCATTGTGTTGCCGCTTCGGCGAACTTGCCACCGTGTGGTTCAAGGAATGTGCCTCCGTGCCCGACGTCCAAATTGGCTTTGAATACAAACACCTTCTCGATTTCTGTAAAATCTGTTTCCGCATTCTCGAAGGCAATGTCGGACGGACCGCCCATGAGGTAGATAACCGGCGTACGAAGTTTTTTAAGGATATCAGGACCTGGTAAATTTAAAAAATCCATTACCTTTTTTACCTCTTCTCCTTCCGGAATACCCGTTCTCATGATTCCGCTGTTTATAAATACTACTGTTTTAATGCGGCTATCAAGCGAGGCATCAAGGGCCTGAAGCGCGCCGCAGGAGGCACCCATTACGGCAATGGCACCGGTATCAAGCCTGTCATGATAGATACTTCCCGGTTTCCCGTTCTGCTCGATGGCCCAGTCAATGGCATTAAAGAGTTTATCCGTTTTACATCTGGTAAGCTGCTTCTGCGGTACTTTGGTTGCAAGGTCGACGGACGGAGCTTCCATGGACTGGTCTTCGGCCTGGCGCCGAGCAGCTACCAAATTTTGCGTCGCCTCCTCAAGTTCAGTGCTGATTTTTCCGTTAGCCACGACCAGAAATCCATATGAAGCGATCTCGTATGTATATCTGGATGAAAAATTGCCAATATCATAGCAGGCACCATGAGCAACCGCAACGACAGGCAATTTTCCTTTTACTTTCGAAAGATCTTCCGGCCGAAAGATGGTGTGATCAGGAAGCGACGGATCCATTTCCATCACAACTTTGTAAGGTCCGGTTGTGTCCGGAGCCTGATTTCTGTCAGCGCGCAGCCATTCGAAATAGCTTTCGAGAACCTTTAAGCCTTCCTCATTCATCAATGGTCCTGCCTGGGCGGTATTTGTAAAATGCATCACCTGCTGTTTTGTCTCGCTGAACACGGGCCAATCTGGCAGGCCCTCTACATTGGGATCTCCGTGTTTGGCAAAGTTGGTCCAGTAGGCCATGATCATTTCTGACATGGCAAGATCTACATCAATTGCCTTAGGACGTCCCGGCAGACCAAACTGATGAAAGACAAGGGGCATCTCATCACTGTGTGCTGCGCCAAAGCCTGCCTTTGGTGAATCTGCAGGATAAACCGGGTGGTGATCAAAATAGTAAACAAAGACCTTCGATTTGCTGGTCTTAGCCTGAAGTCGTGCCCATGTCCAGTCTGGCCAGCCGAAGGACACATCTCGCATAAGATAACGTGCCATTTTGGCAGCAGTGGCACTTCCGGCAGGATAGATCTCAAGAATTTTTTCAACAAAAGGGCCATAACGCTTCTGCACACTTTCGCGATAAGTTTCGGGCATACTCGGCCCCCCGAAATTGGCACCCTCATCGGAGTTATAGCCTATAAGGATCGGCGTATGGTTGTAGCGTCCGGTCTGGTAGAGCTTATACTGGTCGTCCATAATAACCCACCTGTCACAAATAGGTCCGGTCACCCCGGGTTGATGCAAGCTTAAGGTCTGCAATTTGTCAGCCGCAATCTGCCGCAATTCCGTGACCGTTGAAGCGCCTGCCGCTGCAGCCCATGCTTCGCCCATCTTTTCGGCATAGGCAAGCGGATTTACACCTTCACCCGGCCCCCCGAACACACCGCTGCGCACCGGCGCAAAAAAACCTCCGCTTTGG
The DNA here is from genome assembly GCA_964418945.1 of uncultured Desulfobacteraceae bacterium. Lineage (GTDB taxonomy): Bacteria > Desulfobacterota > DSM-4660 > Desulfatiglandales > HGW-15 > CAYUYB01. The sequence continues at coordinate 19,792 of CAYQNR010000054.1, read as the reverse complement.
GAAATGGCTCCTTGGAAAAGACCCTTTGCCAGTGGCGAGGCGCACAATATGCTCACGGCTGCACCACCGGCTGACTCACCAAAGATGGTCACTCTCGCAGGATCGCCACCGAATGCGGAGATGTTCTTCTGAACCCATTTGAGACCTGCAATCATGTCCAGCAAACCATAATTACCCGATACATGCTTGTCGTTTTCAGCGCTCAGGCCGGTATGTGCCAGAAAGCCAAACACACCAAGACGGTAGCCCACAGTCACCACAACAACGCCTTTTTTAGCCAATTGTTCTCCATGGTACAGACGTTCGGCGGTCGCGCCCGCCGTAAATCCGCCGCCATGAATCCAAAACATAACCGGCAATTGTTCCGTGGCTTGCTTGGCCGGTGTCCAGACATTCAGGTAAAGACAATCTTCACTTGGTGTATAGGGTACGTTCGCCAGCGCGGGATTTGTCTGAATAGGTGGAGCGCCAAACTTATCCGCCTTTCGTACTCCCTGCCATTTTGATATCGGCTGCGGCGGGTGCCACCGCAGATTGCCGATTGGCGGTGCAGCATAGGGAATTCCACGATAGACAGCAAGGCCATCTTCGATGGTGCCCTCAAGCAGGCCGTCTTCAACTTTCACTGTTGCTGCTAAAGCCATGCCTCCAAATATGGTCGTTACCAAAAAAGAAATCACCAACAGGATAAGACAACGATTGCCGCGAACATCGTGCCGGGACATATCAGCTTTCCTTTCTGCAAATGTGTTAGCCGGTTAAGTCGAGTAATTGGCGAACATAAATCCTTTATCCGAATTTCAATTTTGCTCTGTGACTTCTTACCGGCTTAATTCCGAAAAATATTCAGATCAAATGCATCCGCCATAGCCTGATTGCCTGCATCATTTGGATGGATGTGATCGCCAGGGTCAAATTCAGGTCTCATGCGTATTGGCCTTGACGGATCCCGAATTAATTCATCAAAATCCACAACTGCATCAAAATAACCGCCTATACGAATCCATTCATTAACTGTCTGCCTGATCTTTTCGCCCCGTTCCGACATTGTAGGAACACCCTCCTCAGGAGTAAGGGTTGCTCCAATTACCTTTATTCCGTGGGTGTGGGAACATTCTATTATCTGTTTATAGCCTGCAATCAGGTCATCGCTTGTAAGTCCATCAGGGCCGTCATTCCATCCGCGAAAATTAATGTCATTAATGCCTTCCAGCAGGATGACCCATTCAACACCGGCGACGCTCAGCACGTCGCGGTCGAAACGGGCAAGGGCGCTGATTCCTGCACCGTCCCGCAGCACTTGGTTTCCGGAAATACCCTGGTTTATGACAGATATCTGTCTTCCCCCGGGGGTGGCATTCAAACGTTTCGCAAGCAATGCCGGCCATGGTTTGTTTGCATCGAGGGTTGTGGAAAATCCGTCTGTGATGGAATCACCCAGGGCAACAATTGAAAAGTCATCTGACTCTGTAAGTACATCGATACCGGCAAGCCATAAATATGCATAGGTTTTTTCAGGATCCGGCATAGTTTCATTTCCTGCTGTATTTCCTCTGGAGATATAAGCAGTGTGAAGCCCCAGCCTGTGCTCAGTAGGCGTGCCTGTTTCATCCGGAAAATAAAGGGATACGGCCAGTTCAGTGAATGGAGAAACTTCCATATCCACCGGGTCACTCAGAAGGAGAACACCGGGTAAAAGCACGCATGAGGGTTTGCCGTTAAAGGTGATTTCATGGTCTGTTCCCGGAATGATTGATCCATCGGATTTATAAACCGCGATGTGGGCCAATCCGACCTTAACCGGAGGACGACTCAATGAACCGGATAAATTTACACGAATCTTACTGCCGCCTATGCTGGTTCGGACAACCATTCTTACGGTACGATCTTTTAGGTCAGAAGGTACATAAAATATGGAAGGGTTGCTTCCTAGTTCGCCGGGTTTCGGTGGTGTAGTATCCTGTGGCGGGAGTTTAAAGTTAGGAGGTAGCTTTATTTGGGGGAACACCACCTCATCCAGTTGCTGGGATGTAGCCCATGTGCATACCCACTTTTCGACGGTTTTCTGAGTGTCAATAGATTGAGAGCAAGCCAGAAACGGCACAAGAAGGATAACAACCAAAACGATGTATTTTCTTATCAAAATCATATTGGCCTGAATCCTTTCTAATTAGTGTTCATCCAGAAACTGATGTTTCTGGATTCACGCTATTAGCTATCAGCATTCAGCTATCAGCTAAAGGCATTAAAAACAAAGACTTGACTGACTGCTGAGAGCTGAACGCTGAAAGCTCCATCCAGAAATTGCCTATTTCTGGATGGGCACTGATTATCCCCAGGGCTTTTCCGCGGCGGCCCGCTCGCCCGCGATGCGGCCAAAGACAATGCACTCCAGGACGTTGCCGCCGCCCTGGTAGTGGTAACTGTATATAGATCCAAGTTCGCCAGCCGAATACAGCCGTGGAATCGGCTTGCGGTTGGTATCCAGCACCTGGGAGTTGCTGTTGCGGCGAGGGCCTCCCTGGGTGTTGGTGAATGCCGGGACGAACTCCGCGGCGTAATAGGGCGGTGTCTGAATCGGCGCCATCTTTTTTGCATCCCGGCCGAATTCCGAATCATTTCCTTCCGCACATGATTTATTCCAGGTGCTCATGGTCTTTTCGAGCGTGTCCGGATCCTTGCCTATCTTCGAAGCCAGTTCTTTCAGGGTATCGGCCTTTACAATCCAGCCTTTTTCGATTTCCACGCTGTTGTCTTGACTCCACTTGTACTGTTCGATCGTTGAGAACCAACAGAAGAAATATTCAGGCGGATAAAGCGGCCCGCTCTTTCTCATGGTTTCATCGAAGACACAGTGCACGGGCAGCGGTGTGGGGACATGGATATAAATACCGTGAAAAGGTATTTTTCCGTGTTTCGTGAAGTAGGCTTCGTTGGTAAATCTGGTGGCGTCCTTCGCGGTCCAGATCCAGCCGTTCCCCGGAGGAGAGAAGGAGTAGCCGAAGGCCCAGTCCTTGCCGGGGATCCTGAAATTAAAGTCAGGGCCTGCCTGGTTGTCCATGTGCCAGAGATCCGCGCCGATGGCCATGGCCATCCGGATTCCGTCCCCGGTGTTGTAGGGACTGCCCTTCGGATACCCGCATGGCATGCCGAGGTAATCGCGGATCATCTCCTGGTTGTTTTCAAAACCTCCCGTGCACAGAACCACCGCTTTTTTCGCCTTCACATAGACTTTCTTTCCGTGGTTTTCTGCGACCACGCCCCTGACCTCTCCGGTTTTGACGTCCCTTATTAATTCCATCGCAGGCGTTTCATACTGAACCCGGACATTTCTCTTATGAGCGTTTTCCATGAGCAGAAGCCATAGGCGTTGATATCCGTTGCCAAGCTTGGACCAGCAGACATTTCCGGCGCCGCCCGGGAATTCCGGGTATTCTCCCGGCGTCGGTATCGTCTTCATATCCGCACCCATTTCAGTGAGCCATTCCGTTACATGAATGGAGTGTTTGTGAAAGACTTCCGTGATGTCGTCCGGAATTGGATAGCCATCGCTCATTGCCTTTTGATACTCGACGCTTTTGTTGAAATCGGAAGGGCACCAGTAGCCCTGCCCGCTGACTCGCGTGTTGCCTCCGGCATGGACTTCCGATGCCTTTTCCAGTATGAGAACATCCGCACCCTGATCCCGGGCGGTTATGGCGGTCATGAGACCGGCGCCGCCTATGCCAAGAACGACGACTTCGGCTTCATAATCCCACTTCTTAATCTGATCAGATTGAGTTGCTCCGGCTTTAACTGCACCAAGCCCGGCCAGCGTAGCTGAGCCAATTCCTGTTGCGGCAGCTTTGAGAAAGGATCTTCTCGATATTTTCATAATTCCCTCCTTTTTAAAATGGTTGCTGATGATCGATGAAACATCTCTTCAAATCTCTGTTTATATTTCCTCCGTAGATCTCGCTAGATCGCGTCATCGCCGGAGGTTGCGGTCAAAAAAATCAGCGATCACATCATAGATTACTTTCCCGGAACGCCACTGGCCGGAGATTCTTCCGTGCGGCGCCACTCGAAGTAGGCGTCGAGTTCCCTGAGCCCCTCCTCGTGAACCACCGGGCCCGCATACGCTTTGTCATAGAGAAAGTACATGGTCTGAGGTTTTTCATTGCTGTAGGCCGGCCAATCGGGCAGACTATGGCCATTGGGGTCTCCGCTCTTGGCAAAGTTGGTCCAGTAGGTGGTGATAATATCCGACATAGCCCGATCTGAATCTGTCGCCTGCGGACGGCCGGGCAGTCCGAACTGCTGAAAGACAAGTGGCATTTCATCGCTGTGTGCCGCGCCGAAGCCGGCCTTGGGAGAATCGGCGGGATACTCCGGATGATGGTCAAAATAGTAGAGGAAGGTTTTGGATTTGCCGGTCATCGATTGCAGGCGGACCCATGTCCATGTATGCCAGCCAAAAGCTGTGTCGCGTATCAGATCGCGTGCTGTCTTCGCCAGGGTCCCTTCTCCGGCAGGATAGAGCGTAAGGAGCCTTTCGGCGAAATTGTCGTAACGCTGACGCACACTCTCAATGTGGGCCTCGGGCGTGCGCGCGCCCGGGAAAGTGGCTCCCTCGTCTGAGTTATAGCCCACCAGAATCGGGGTATCATTGTATTTTCCGGCCTGGTAGAGTTTGTATTGGTCATCAGGAATAACCCACCCGTCCATCACAGGCCAGGCCACACCCTCGCCCGGCATTGAAGTCATCAGTTTGTCGGGCGGAAGCTTGCGCAGATCCGCCGCGCTGGAAGCGCCTGCTTTAAGCGCCCACTTCTCGCCTGCCCGCTCGGCATCAGCCAGTGACTGCACGTTCTCACCGGGTCCTCCCCCGCTGCGGATCGGTCCGAAAGAGCCGCCGCTCTGGGAGATTGCTCCGTGAAACAGGCCCTTGGCAAGGGGCGAAGCGCAGAGCATACTCACGGCAATGCCTCCGGCAGACTCGCCGAATATGGTTACTCGCCCGGGATCACCGCCGAAGGCGGAAATGTTCCTCTTTACCCACTTGAGAGCTGCAATCATATCAAGCAGACCGTAGTTGCCCGATACATGCCTTTCGTTTTCAGCGCTCAAAGCAGGATGTGCCAGAAAACCAAAGGCTCCGAGCCGGTAGCCGATTGAAACTACGACAACTCCCTTTTTTGCCAGATTCTCGCCATGGTACAGTTGTTCCGCAGTAGCGCCCGCAATAAAACCGCCGCCATGAATCCAGACCATAACAGCCAACCGGTCTTTATTGCTCCTGGCCGGTGTCCAGACATTGAGATACAGGCAGTCCTCGCTCGGCGCTGGCAGGTTCGCAATTGCCGGATTGGACTGTATGCATGCCCGGCCGAACTCAATGGCCGCTCGCACTCCATCCCATTTCGGTGCAGGCAGGGGCGCCCGCCAGCGAAGGTCTCCAATGGGCGGAGCAGCATAGGGGATGCCCCGATACACGGAGAGACCATCTTCAACCGTACCTTGAATCAAACCGCTCTCGATTTTGGCAGGTTCGGCGCAAACCGCATCCTGTACCAATATCAGCGCGGTTAACAAGAATATCATGATCAAAAGAGTGCAATTGCGGCATAAATTACGAACTAACATGTTGGCCTCCCTTTTTGGTTGATTTATTGGCAGTCAAGCGCGTGTGCCGGATTATTCCTCACAACTCAATCTACAACGCATTGCATGATTTTAAGGGATTCAAAACTGGATGGCAATATTACTTCCTGGAATGTTAATTGTCAAGGATGTAAATATTACAGATATTGTGCATTTGTAATAACAACTTATAAGACCATGATTGTGCATCATGGAATATTTGTCAAAAAACTTTCAATTAAACACTATGGGATTTACCGTGTATTCACTTGAAATCATTATATTAAAACAATAGGGGTTAACTATAAAAGAAAATGCATTGACATTAGTAAATACATTCTGGTAGTGATTGTAATGTAAATATGTAATATTCAATTTGTTGCCAAAATGAAAAATATTTCCGGATACATGCCGATTATTCTCCGGAATGCGCAACCGAGGGAAAGGGAAAACCATGAAAAACCAGGTCCAGTTGATTACCTATGTCGACCGCCTTTCCGGCGGAGGTTTCGCTCTATTAAATCAACTGTTAAAGGGGCCGCTGGCCGGAGTCTTCGGCGGAGCGCACCTGTTGCCCTTTTTTACCCCTATTGACGGCGCCGATGCCGGATTTGACCCGATCGACCATGCTCAGGCGGACGCGCGCCTGGGTACCTGGGAGGATGTGCGTGCATTGTCCGGCACTGTTGAGCTGGTCGCTGATCTTATTGTGAACCACATGTCCTCTTCATCCCCACAATTCCTTGATTTCTCGAAGAAGGGGCCGGCTTCGCAGTACGCGGGCATGTTCCTCACATTCGACCGGATTTTCCCGCAGGGCGCGCGGGAATCGGATATCCTTAGTATCTATCGTCCACGCCCTACACTTCCTTTCAGTCCTGTCGAACTGGCCTCAGGCGAAAAGAAATTATTTTGGACTACATTCAATCCTGAACAGGTGGATATTGACGTCCGCCACCCTCAGGCGGAAGCCTATCTTGATTCGATCCTTCGGAAGTTTCAGGCCGCGGGTATAAAGATGATACGGCTAGACGCCGTCGGGTATGCAATCAAAAGACCCGGAACCAGCTGTTTCATGATCCCGGAAACCTTTGACTTTATTGCCGAACTGACGGGAAAAGCCCATACATTCGGCATTGAGGTCCTGGTCGAAATTCATAGCCATTATCTGAAGCAGGTCGAAATCGCCCGCCAGGTTGACTGGGTTTACGATTTTGCACTGCCGCCGCTGGTGCTGCACGCGCTTTTTAATCGCGACTCCCGTCCGCTGGAGCGATGGCTTTCCATCAGTCCGCGAAATGCTGTGACCGTCCTGGACACGCACGACGGCATCGGGGTCATCGATGCGGGCGCTGATGAGAGCGGTGAGCCGGGCCTCCTTTCGCCTGTAGAAATCGACAGCCTCGTGGAGATGATCCACAAGCGAAGCGGGGGACAGAGCAGAAAGGCAACCGGGGCCGCCGCCAGCAACTTGGATCTTTACCAGGTGAACTGCACTTTTCTGGATGCCCTGGGGGGCAGGGAAGCCGAGTACCTGATTGCCCGGGCCCTTCAGTTCTTCGCCCCCGGGATCCCGCAGGTCTATTATGTCGGTCTTTTGGGAGGCACGAACGATATGGAGCTTCTTGGCCGCACCGGAGTAGGACGCGACATCAACCGGCACTATTACACAATTGCGGAAATCGAAACCGCACTCAGACGGCCGTTGGTACAAAAACATATTGAACTGATTCGCCTCCGGAATACTCACCCAGCATTCGGAGGCGAATTCCATGTAGAGGCGCCGACAGAAAACCGGATAGAGATCCAGTGGAAGAATCGGGAACACTGGATAAAGCTGCACGCGGACTTATCTGTTCCGAGCGCCTCCATCACAGGCTCAGACCTGGAAGAGAAGATAGAGTATTTATAGTTTTGAAGTGTTTTCCTTGCGCCTTGAGCCCTGTGCCATGCGCCTTTTTTATAAACCGCAAGGAGTAGAGAACGAAGGCAATCCCGCCAGGGCGGGACAGATGAAACCTTGATGGTGGATCAGGGTATTCTGATGCTTCCGATCACATCTCTGAATCCTGAAGAGGTATTCTCATGAGCTTACCAACCTACCCAAAACACAATCTGACTGCAATCAAGTGGCTCACATTTCTGATGTTCATGATGTTTGCCATGACCACCGATTCCGTAGGCATCATCATCCCTGAGGTCATCAAGGAATTCGATCTGAGCATGACGGCTGCAGGGGCCTTCCACTATGCCAATATGATAGCGATTGCGCTGGCGGCAATTTCCCTCGGGTATCTGGCCGATAAGCTCGGCCGCAAGAAAACCATCATTCTCGGGCTCGTTCTTTTCGCGCTGAACTCCTACCTTTTTGCGGTGGGGAACACCTTTCTGTTTTTCCTTGCGCTGCTTGTTGTCTCCGGAGCGGCGATCGGGATTTTCAAGACGGGAGCTCTGGCGCTTGTCGGCGATATATCGCTTTCCACTTCGGAGCATACCGCTACCATGAACACTGTTGAAGGTTTCTTCGGTGTAGGAGCGATAATCGGACCCGCAATAGTGACAAGGCTCCTTTCGGGCGGATTCTCCTGGAAATGGCTGTACATAATCGCGGGAACAATCTGCGTTCTGCTGATCGTAACAGCCTCGCTGGTGAAATATCCAAAGACCGTGAAGACAATGGATGAGCCGATCAACTTCAAGCGCACGCTGGGCATGATGAAGGATCCCTACGCATTGGGATTTTCTCTGGGGATATTTCTTTATGTCGCAGCGGAGTGCGCGGTGTACGTCTGGATGCCGACACTCCTGACGGGCTATACGGGCTCTTTTGCCTTTATGGCCGCATACGCCATCTCCGTATTCTTCATCCTGCGTGCTGTCGGCCGTTTCCTGGGGGCGTGGATACTCGCGCGTTACAGTTGGACGTCCGTAATGGCCCTATTCAGCCTGGCGATTCTTATTTGTTTTGCCGGCGCGATTGCCGGCGGTCTGTCGTACGCCATTTGGCTGCTGCCGCTGTCGGGGCTCTTCATGTCCATGATCTATCCGACACTTAACTCCAAGGGCATCAGCTGCTTTCCGAAAACGGAGCATGGCGCCGTCGCCGGTGTGATCCTGTTTTTCACCTGCGCCGCTGCCGCTGTCGGACCATTGGCCATGGGGGCTGTCAGCGACGCATTCGGTCATCCCAAATACGGCTTTGTCCTTGCGACAATTTTTGCAGTCCTCCTTTTCGCGGGGTTGCTTCTGAACTGGATATATAACCCTGCCCGGGACCGCCTGGCACAGCTGGATTCCAGTGAATACAGGTCAACAGAATCCTAGTGTTTGATTGCATAGGGATACTATATTGTAAACAATCTTTTCTGTCATTCCGGCGAAAGCCGGAATCCAGTATTTTTAATGTTTTCTGGACCCCGGCTTTCGCCGGGGTGACGACTATACATTACCTAATTATTTGGTCAGTTTGACACTAGATTGTTTTATTTGAGCGGGGCGGCAGTAAGCTGCCCTCGAAGTCGCCTATGTAATCGTGACTTTCAAACAGTAATGAATGCGCAGGCACGCCTGCGCGCTCCGAGGCTTTGCCTCCGATATGAAAGGACTCAGAAAATGTACTATAAAATCGCAGCACTTCTCCTGGCCGGAATGCTGATCAGCGTTCCGGCACAATGTCAACTGGTCGAAGAGTTCAATCCGCCCCAATCCAATTGTTGCCTGGCAATCGTTGCCAGGAGTCTTGCAGATCAGATGCTGGACTGGAATCAGCTCGGTCGATACCGGGCGGAAAACCAGGAGCTGAAGAAGCAGGCTCCCGATCCGAAACGAGTATTATTTATGGGAGACTCCATTACGGACTTCTGGAGACTCGCCGAGTACTTCCCCGGTAAGCCTTACGTTAACCGCGGCATCAGCGGGCAGACTACGCCCCAGATGCTGGTCCGCATGTATCCCGATGTGATCGATCTTAAACCTGCGGTTATGGTAGTCCTGGCCGGGATCAACGACATTTCTCAAAACACGGGGCCTGCGACAGCGGAAATGGTGGAGCATAACATAATGGCCATGACCGAACTTGCCCAGCATCACGGCATCAAGGTCATACTCTGCTCAATTCTACCGATCAGCGATTATACCTTTATAAAGCAGCAGGCCAGTGGCAAGGTAAATCCCTACATGAAAATTCCGGTTACAGCTACCCATCCGCCTGAAGACATCCTGAAGCTGAATGCATGGATGAAGGACTATGCTTCAAAGGTGAATGCAATCTATGTGGATTACTTCAGTGCACTGGTGGACGAAAAGGGCTGGTTAAAGGAAAACTGTTCCATTGATGGCATCCACCCAAATGCCGAAGGGTATAAGATAATGACAAAGATAGTTGAAGAGGCGATACAAAAAGCGCTCAGATAGTCTCTGACGCCAGCTATAATATACTAGTGTTTGATTTCATAAGTATCCGATATAATAAATAATCTTTTCTGTCATTCCGGCGAAAGCCGGAATCCAGTATTCTCAACGCTATCTGGACCCCGGCTTTCGCCGGGGTGACGGCTATTCATTGACGATTATTAAAGCAGGTTGTCACTAGCATTAATTGTCGTTTAAAAAAAATGGAGTTGGAAATGAAGACACCCATGATCGTTATTCTGACAATTCTTATCACCATATTCACCTTTGGCGTATCAGCTCAAACCACTACTTTTAATTTCAAGGCAGGTGCGGCCAAAGTCGATGTCACTCCTGACGAAAGTGAACTGCCTAAAAGCATCGATGGAATCCTGGACCGGCTCTACTCCAGGGCGATCGTCGTGGAAAACGGTATTACGAGCGCAGCCCTTGTTACGGTTGATACCGGCATGATTTTTGAGCAGGCCTGGAAAAATGTGACACAGAGAATTGAAAAAGAGCTCGGTATCCCGGCCCAAAATGTGTTGCTGACTGCGACCCACACCCATAGCGGAGTCATGCGGCCGGGGAGCGATTACGATGAAAACATATTCAGGTCCGTAAAAATGGCAAAGGAAAAACTCCAGCCCGCGCGCATAGGCTACGGGACAGGTGTTTCCTACCTGAACGTCAATCGTAACATCATCGATCCCAGGACGAGGCGCTGGTGGGAGGGACCTAATTATGACGGTCCATCGGATAAAACCGTAGCGGTGGTAAAGTTCGAGTCGATCAATGGCGAGCCGATTGCGGTATATTACAACTATTCAATGCATGCAGTGACTGTGGGTCAATTGGATAGAATCAGCGCGGATGCGCCGGGCGCCGCCTCCAGGTACATCGAGGATTCTTTTGACGGCAAGATCGTAGCCGTGTGGTCCACAGGTGCCTGTGGGGACCAGAATCCGATCTATTTCCAGCAGACCTATGATCTCCGGGAAATAAGGATCAAGGATTACGCAAAACGCGGGATCGATATCAGTAATGCAATGCCTCCCGGAGGGCAGGGTTTGAACAAGCAGGATCCCACAGTGATCAAGTTGATGAACCAGCAAAAGCAGATGATCCTTTCCATGGGCCAGTTTCTGGGTGAAGAGGTCATGCACGTAATGCGGGGTATGGAACGCATGTCGAACAGCGGAAAAATATTCGGAAGCCAGAAAATGGTCAGCTTCCCCGGTCGGGACAGGACAAACGAAGGCCGCGCAGGATTCGAGGGAACCTACAAAGACGGGGACCCGGTCGAACTCCGTTTGGGGCTTCTGTTGATCGACGACATCGCGTTGGGAATTGTCGATGCTGAGGTGTTCAACCTGATTGCCCAGAGACTGAAAAAAGAATCTCCATTTGCCAGAACTATGATGGTCACGCTGACAAACGGAATGGCCAATTCCGGATACATACCGAATGACGCGGCCTTCGGCTATCTCACTTTTGAGGTGCTATCGTCTCGATGTAAGCCCGGATATGCGGAAAACGCCATCGTCAATGGAATCCTGGACCTTATGTCCGACGCCAGGCGAACGCAATAATTGATAACCTTGTTCAGTCCGTGGCGTCGGTTGGAGCTGGGAGACTGGTTTTCCCGGTTTCGTTATTGAGCAATTGCGCGCGTGCAAAATTCAATGTGCCGTTGGACAGCGGCGGAGTGGCCGATGGATGGGCTGCGACTTCAGCTCCCATTCGGTTTGCCAGTTCCATCGTGGTATGAATGTTCCAGCCAAGAGTGATCCCGAATAGGATTCCTGCAGAGCAAGCGTCTCCCGCGCCTACGGGATGAGGCATTCCCTCAGTCGGGATGGGTGCTGTCAGATAAAATTCTCCGTTGCGATTTAAGACAAGGGTTCCCTCGCCTCCTCTGGTGACAACAATTGCCTGAGCGGGAAATCGTGTGAGGAGCGCTTCCATTCTGCGCCTGATCCCATCAAGAGCTTGATCGGCAGGACAGGCGATCCCCAACAGATCAAAAATCGCAAACAGTTCGGACTGGTTTGCCTTAATGATTGTGGCCGCCTGACAGCTATAATCAACAATTTCCGGGGAATATCCGACCTCACCCGTCAATGTGTTTTGCCTCAGATTGACATCGTAGAGGCGGATTGCCTGCGGAGGAGCGTTATGCAGGAAGCTTCGGATCGTACTGCGGGATACACTGCACCGTTGCGCCAGGCTGCCAAAGCATATGGCCGAACACTGACCGGCCAATTCCTTGAGCGAATGCTTGTCGGTCATGTAATCCCATGCTGCTTCAGCCTCTATCTGATAGCCGGGTTCCCCATTTTGCATGAAGACAGATACCAAACCGGTCGGGTGACGGGAGTCCTTTCCGACGTAACGGGTCGACATTCGACGTCTGTGAAGGGAATCAATGATTTTGTATCCCCTACGATCAGAGTTGATACAACTTACGATAATTCCATGGCCGACTCCGAGCTGGCTGGCCAGCTGATGCACATGGACGGCAAAGTTCAGAGGAGCTCCTCCCAATGTCTCGGTTCCGTCTTCGAAGACATCGAACAGTACTTCTCCGATTCCCACGAAAATTAAAGGATTCATTATCGCCACCTTCGGTATAATGTCAGATCATTTTTGCTATAAATGGCAGATTAATGTCAATAAAAAGAACCAGGCATTTCTGTGGATTTTCTGCCAAATTGAGTGTTTTATCCGGTCTTCTCAGATGATCTAACAGACATATATCATTTATAAACATGCAGTTACGGCCAATATGTTATCTGCAATGGGTTCCAATTTCATCTGGTGGCCTAGGAGAGAAAAAGTTGTATTGACATTTTCTCAATCGAATTTGTAATATCAGATTTCATAAAGGAGGATCAATGATCGAGCACCGAATTAAACCACCCACGGAGCAGGAGAAACCGGAATCGCGAAGAACCAAACATCGCCAGGTTTTTGAGCATGTTCTGGCGGATATTGAGTCAGGAAGGCTCAAAGACGGGGATCGTCTTCCTTCTGAAGCCGAATTGGTTAAGCAATTCGCCTCATCACGCCCCACAGTTGCCCGTGCATTGCGTGATCTCCAAAATTTGGGATTGGTTGAACGCAGAGTCGGTTCGGGTACTTATGTACGTAAAGCTCGGAAGCCGATCGAATCGTGTAGCTTTGGGCTATTGATACCCGGGCTCGGAAGCACCGAGATTTTTGAGCCTATTTGCGGCCAACTGGCTCGCCTTGCCCAGAGACATCACCATACCCTTCTGTGGGGCGATTTTGGCGGTAAGCGCGGTGATGCAGATCCGGGATTGATAGAACAGGTCTGCGACAGCTATATCCGACAGATGGTGGCCGGGGTGTTTTTCGCACCTCTGGAGTTAACAGAAGACAAGGATCGGGTCAATCTATCCGTCATTGCCGCCATGGAAGCTGCAGGGATTCCAATTGTCTTGCTGGACCGGGATATTATGGCTTTCCCGCAGCGGAGCCGTTTCGACCTCGTCGGCATTGATAATCGCCTGGCGGGCTTCCTTATCGCGAACCATTTAATAAAGCTTGGATGCAGGCGGATCGACTTCCTATCACGACCGGACTCCGCTCCGACAGTAATGCTGCGCATCGCCGGATATCGTGAGGCTCTGCTAAACAGTGGGATTTCGCCTGATCCGCAATGGATTCACAGTGGCGATCCTGCCGACGAGAAATTTGTTCAGAGGATTGTAGGCGACGGAGCGACAGCCATCATTTGCGCCAATGACCTGACGGCTGCAAATTTAATGCGGACGCTCGACGCACTGGGATGTCCCGTTCCGCAAAAAATCCGGGTAGCCGGTTTTGACGACGTCCGGTATGCGGAACTGCTGCGCCCTTCTCTGACTACTATTCACCAACCATGCGTGGACATCGGAACCATCGCCATGCAGGTAATGCTCGAGCGCATAGAAAATCCGACATTCCCTCCGCGCGATATTCTCGTTCAGCCAACCCTGATTGTGCGGCAATCATGCGGAGATGCCGGGAGATCTCATTCCTCCTCTGCAAACGAGCAGGATGCGGGCCAGTAAAAATGTATGATTATGGCAGGTAGTTATAACTTTTAACCCATTTGCTCTTACGAAAATATCCTATTATTGGCTTATTTTTGACAAACAAAAGAGAAATCCATATATTTCATTGACCAAAAAGGACTTCTTATGAAGCAACTCACACACCTTACTTACTCAACATTTTTTTCAGGGGAGATGACCATATGTGGCAGATGAAAATCTATATCGCAGGCGTAATTGGTTTCACGATTCTTATGGCATGCAGCGTGGGCGCACAAACGCTAAACATCTGGTCCGGGGTCGCTCCGGGTTCGGAGGACTGGAAACAGCAGGAAAGGGTGGAAAAGGGTGGGCCGGGAAATATTGTATACAACGTGGTTAAACCGACTTTGACTCTTTACCTTCCGGATAAATCAAAGGCTGCAGGAACCGGGGTAATTATTGCTCCAGGAGGGGCCTTCATACTCCTGTCGATCGATCACGAAGGTCATCATGTCGCACGCTGGCTCCAGGAAAAGGGAATCGCGGCGTTTGTGCTTAAGTACAGAGTAGCCGAAACACCCCCCGGATTCAGCTTCGGAGCGCCTGCTGCGGGCCCTAAAGCAGCGGCACCTGGAAAAGCCAAACAAGGAGCTGTATCGCCCAAACCTCCAAGTCGGGTCGCTTCCGGCGGCGGGCCCAGAATGAATATGGATGAAACCGGCAAGTATGGTATCGCGGATGGGATTCAGGCCCTCAAAGTAGTTCGCGAGCATGCGGCCGAGTGGGGAATCGACCCGAACAGGGTTGGTTTTATGGGATTCTCAGCCGGAGCAATGGTAACAACCGGAACATTGCTCCAGAAAGACGCAGCGAGTCGGCCCAATTTCGCGGCCCCGATCTACGGAGGCCCCTTTGGCGTAATGCCTGATATTCCCGCCGACCTGCCGCCGGTTTTTCTCGCTTGGGCGCAGGACGACTTCATTGCCGGTCCTTCAGCCATGAGGTTTTATGATGCTCTGAAAGCTGCCGGCCATAAGCCTGAAGTTCATATTTTTAGCGGCGGCAGTCACGGTTTCGGCATGTTAAAAAACGGCAAAAGCAGCGATCACTGGATCGAGCTCTTTTACAACTGGCTTGAGGCGGAGGGATTTACCAGGCCTTTGACAAAATAAGGAGTCGGATATGTTAAATAAATATATAAGGATCATCTCAACTGCGGTTATTTGTCTTGTGTTATTTGCTTTACCGGCTGCGGCAGCCCCTTGTGAGAGTCTCACATCGCTTGAGTTACCGGATGCAAAGGTCACTTCAGCATCTCTTGTTGAGGCTGGCCAGTTCACGCCACCTATGGGTGGCGGGCCTCCAATGAGCGGGCTCGGTGGACTTACGGTTTTTAAAAATGCCCCTGCTTTTTGTCGTGTAACCGCCACACTTACTCCAACCCCTGATTCCGATATCAGAATTGAGGTCTGGATGCCTGCCGAAAACTGGAATGGCAAGCTTGTCGGCATTGGTAACGGAGTATGGGCCGGCAGCATCAGCTATTCCGCCCTCGCGGAACCCTTGTCGAGGGGCTACGCGACAGTGGCGACGGATACGGGTCATGTTGGAAGCGGCATGGATGCCGAATTCGCTATCGGTCACAGAGAGAAACTCATCGATTTTGGATATCGGGCGGTTCATGAAATGACGGTAAAAGCAAAAAATATAATCGAGGAATATTACGGAAAGAAGGAGCGGCTTTCACTCTGGGTTAGCTGCTCGACCGGCGGACGGCAGGGCCTCATGGAAGCCTATCGATATCCTGAAGACTATGACGGGATATCCTCGATGGCACCAGCCAATCCGATGGTGGGGCTGATGATAGGCTCATTGTGGACCGGCTATGTTACATCAAAAGACGATGCCCACAGGCTTACTATGGCCGACATTATAGCCGCGAACAAGGCGTATATCGATCAATGTGATGAAACGGACGGCTTGAAGGATGGAATTGTCGGCGATCCGGAGCGGTGCAGCTTTGATCCCGGCATTATTCAATGCAAGGAAGGGGATCGGGATGATTGCCTGACAGCTCCGCAGGTTGCAGCGCTGCGCGATATCTATGCCGGTGCGAAAAATCCACGCACCGGGGAACAGATTTTTGTCGGATTTCCGCCTGGCAGCGAACAGCAATTAATAGCGCTGATCGGAGGGAACGAGCCATTTCCAGTGGCGACTTCCTACTTCCGCGATATTGTATTTGGCGATCCGCAATGGGATTATGAATCCTACGACTACGACCAAGACCTCAAGGCGACATTTAAGGCTGCGAGCGATATCCTCGATGTCCCGACCGACGGGCTTTCCCGGTTCTTCCAAGGCGGCGGAAAACTCCTGCTCTCGCATGGCTGGGCTGATGGGCTCATTCCGGCATCCAACACCGTCAAATTTTGCAAATCCATGACTGCGAATATGGATCCGGAGAAAGCGGCGGATTCAGTTCGGCTCTTCATGGTCCCCGGCATGGGTCACTGTGGCGGCGGCAATGCGCCCAGTGTAATTGATATGCTTTCCGTAATAGACCAATGGGCTTCCGAAGGGAAAGCACCGGACAGCATTATAGCAAGCCAACCTCCCAATGAAGAACCGATGACGCGCCTGATTTGCCCCTATCCGCATATCGCCGAATACAAAGGCAAGGGTGACATTGATGATGCTGCTAATTTTATTTGTGTAGAACCATAATAGGTATTGTTGTAGATAGAAATCTTGCGTAAACATTAGTCGTATAAAAAATTAAATGATCCGTCACCAGGTATCATTGGTT
Organism: uncultured Desulfobacteraceae bacterium; assembly: GCA_964418945.1. Taxonomy (GTDB): domain Bacteria; phylum Desulfobacterota; class DSM-4660; order Desulfatiglandales; family HGW-15; genus CAYUYB01. The sequence continues at coordinate 2,929 of CAYQNR010000054.1, read as the reverse complement.
CCTACGGAATGAGAAAAGAACTTGACAATTAATGGCAGGGTCATTGACCCTGCCATTTTTGTTTATGCCACATATAAGGTAGTAATTTCAATATGGTGGGCGGTGTGGGATTTGAATGTGCCAGAGGCACACAAGCCCTAAAAGGGATTGCTTTACCCGCCTATGGAAAGTACCAGCATCAGGCTGGCCGCGACCTTGATTCCAGCTGATCAAGCCATTTATCAGGACAAAATATTATTATTAAAAATGTCTTGAGCTGAAGGCTCTTCCTGAGTGAGTTTTTAGATACTTTTCAAATGCAAGTGCTTTTTCACTAGAGCGGAACGCAATAGCTGTTTCGATATACCACGGTCGATATTTTCTGCTATGTGGCACCTTTCCATTATTGTGTGCCTTGAGTCTTTTATCGAGATCTTGAGTTAATCCTGTATAATGCCTAGATTGGTCTTGTTCGCTTTTAAGGATATAAACATAGTAATAATTTTCCATATTGTTTTATTAGGTTAGAGTTTGAGTTTTTATATGGCCTGCCCAGGCGTAGTTCGAAACATTTACTTGATAGCACGATTGGCCCGGCTTCGTTTATTAACTCCGCCGTGGCAGTCTCCTCTCTCAACTTCGTTTCGAACGGAGACTGGTGGGCGGTGTGGGATTTGAACCCACGACTTCCACCGTGTGAGTGTATATTTGATTAACAATACCAAATAGTTAAATCTAATAATAAATAGAATTATCAATGGAAGAGAGGTCAGGAATTGTTTCTTGACCTATTTTTTTATATAGTGGTTTTTGATATTATAGTAGCAAAATGGTAGCAACCATCTAGCTGGGTTTCAGGGGATAGTTGTTATTTTTTTTATATGTGGTTGCTGAGATTTGATCTCCCAAATATTGAGAGGAATTCTAACTGGAGCCACCATCTTTGAATTTTGGAGATCTGTACCCGACGAATGTTTCAGGTTTGAAATCCCAGCCATAAGGGATTCGGACGTAAGAACCAATTTTAGAGGCGAAAAGCGCTTAATTGAGGATATCACAAGTTAATCCATTTTATGGATATTCTGAATATATCTGAAATTTCGTGATATTTGGTTTCTGGCAAGGTACATCAGGTTTCAGATCGCATAATTTCAATAGAATATTATTCTCTTATCAAAAAAATTAATAGACCTGAGGTATCTATAAGGTATTCAAAACTAAAAGGACATGGACGTAAGAGAGGGAAGTTAACAAGAGTCAAAAGTAGATTTGCCCCCTTTACAAGGATTACAATTTGAGTGTGACACAGAGATTGGCCCAATGGCCGTTTATGGATGGGCACTAGTTGAAGCAAGTGAAAGGATGACTATATTTGGAGGCTCACTAGATAATATATTAATCAATCAATTTAGTCTACTTACCAAGCATATTGTTTTTAAGGCTCTTCTGTGCAGGTTTGTCACAAAGCCATATACCGAAGAGTGCCTGTTTAAAAGGGAGCCCTTCTATCAGCGAGTAATATCCTGAATTTTTATATACTTCCGTTCCCTCTCCAGGCACGTAAATCAAGTCATAGATGTCATTTTCCTTTATTTCATTAAAAACAGAGATAAACTTATCGATCTGATCCTTTATGGGGGCCACATCTCCATCGGTAGCATTTGAAAATCCTTCCCTAGTTGCTTTTTCCATCTTTTCACTGGTGATCATTGATGAGATAATATGTAGCCTTATCGCCATGGGTTCATCCGTTTCAATTATACTCCACGGATCATCGCTCTTCTTTTGAAGGTAAAGTCCGCCCACATATAGTTTTACAAATAATTTAGTTCGCACACCCGTGCCGTTTAACAACAATGTGGACTGACCGGCTTCAAGAGATTCCGGGATGCTTACACCATAAATTTCCTTTGCCTCACATAGTGAAGTCATCATAAAAACAGACAGCATTATAATAAGTTGTTTTTTAAACATAGCACGCTCCATTTCTTAATAAATTAGGAAAATGTTTCAACCCTCGGACTTCCGGACAGTATGCGCCTTTCATATTTAGGTTCAGATTCAAGCCTCTATAATGCGTTTTCTTATAACATAATTAGATAGAACAATACCACATAATAGATCCTTTCAAGCGGAGGGAAAAAACGGGGTCAGGTCTTCATTCTTCACATCGATATTTCACATTATAGTATAGTGGGATGCCCCTAAGTTTCTAAAATTCATGATAGTAAACAAAACTCACTCCAGAAGCTAATCGTTTTAAATATCTCTAAAGGATCTCAAGATATTAGCCTGCCAGAAATCCTGTGTAAGTTGACCCCTGTCAAGACGCTTGCTATTCTTGCTTATTGGATGGTGGGCGGTGTGGGATTTGAATGTGCCAGAGGCACACAAGCCCTAAAAGGGATTGCTTTACCCGCCTATGGAAAGTACCAGCATCAGGCTGGCCGCGACCTTGATTCCAGCTGATCAAGCCATTTATCAGGACAAAATATTATTATTAAAAATGTCTTGAGCTGAAGGCTCTTCCTGAGTGAGTTTTTAGATACTTTTCAAATGCAAGTGCTTTTTCACTAGAGCGGAACGCAATAGCTGTTTCGATATACCACGGTCGATATTTTCTGCTATGTGGCACCTTTCCATTATTGTGTGCCTTGAGTCTTTTATCGAGATCTTGAGTTAATCCTGTATAATGCCTAGATTGGTCTTGTTCGCTTTTAAGGATATAAACATAGTAATAATTTTCCATATTGTTTTATTAGGTTAGAGTTTGAGTTTTTATATGGCCTGCCCAGGCGTAGTTCGAAACATTTACTTGATAGCACGATTGGCCCGGCTTCGTTTATTAACTCCGCCGTGGCAGTCTCCTCTCTCAACTTCGTTTCGAACGGAGACTGGTGGGCGGTGTGGGATTTGAACCCACGACTTCCACCGTGTGAGGATGGCACTC